>NZ_JBQIOP010000022.1:0-70647 GCF_056822245.1 Petralouisia sp.
GAGGAAGGACCGGACTGAATTGCCTGGTTTTCAAAAAGCGTTTCTAAAATTCCATTTTTAGAAACTGTTTGCTATATGTTTGAAAGGGATTTTACCTGAGGGCGGGGAATTGTAGATTATAATTGGGAAATTGCTGAGGATATTACAAAAAATAAGATTTACATATGATTCTGAGCACGTTTTTTATTCACAGCAGAAATATTTTTCAAAATCCAGGCAATTCCGGCCTGTCTTTCCTCTAAGCAGACGATTTACGGGCGTATTTAGCGAAAGTGAAATCCACTGCTTACGGAGACTTGGAAAGGAAGGTTTTCCTGATTTCCTTAGTACTACAGCGAATAATCTATATTTCGATACACAGGAACTACCGGATTGCCCTTTGGCTAAGCAAACGGTTCCTGGGCGTATTGTGTGGAGGCGAAATCCACTGCTTACGGAGTCTTAGGAGTGACGGCTTTCCGGAACTCTTTAGACGCAGTTAGCAGTTAGTTCGCCAAAACGCTGCCCAGTTTGTGTGTCAAAGGGCAATCCGGTAGTACCGTCCGTATCCAAATATAAAACGTTCGTTGCAGTATCAGCCGCAGTTCGCAGTTAGTTCACCGCATCCCTGCCCGGTTTGTGTGAGGAAGGACAGGCCGGAATTGCCGTCTGTTTTTTTAAAATTTTCTCCGTGCTGAATTCAGCCTGCTGTTACCCCCTCCAAACTGATCTCCATTTCTGAAAACATCCCTCCTTGTCGTTTTCTGTAAAAGAATTTTCCCCAAAGCGGACAACAGTTTGACAAAAAAATCTTCCCCTTCCGTTTATACTGTATTTGTCGATATTCGGAAAGGAGGGTGTAGGTGAACTATGAACTATATGCAGACGTGTGGTTTCTGACAAATTTTACCATGGACAGTACAGCGCTCTGGATTGCAGGAAAGCTTATGAAGCAGCAGATTCGGGCAGGGAGGCTGTTATTGGGAAGTTTTGCGGGAACGGCTGTTTCCATGCTCCTTTTTTTTGTATGGGATGATTATACCTGGTATCAAATCTGTGTACATTTTCTGGTAAATCCCGGAATGGTATTTCTATGTTACCGCAGCAGGAAGAAAAAAGAATTTCTCAGTCAATACGCTGTTACTTATCTGGCATTTATCCTTCTGGGAGGCGCATTGGAATGGCTTATGCAGAGTACGTCAGGAAATGTGCACTTTGTATGGTATCTTTTAGGCGCGCTGCTGATTCTTGCAGCGGCAGAAAAAATGCTGGGATATTTAAAAAGAGAAAAAGAGACCGTATATGACCTTCTTCTGATTACCGGGGAAGGGAATATTTCTGTAAAGGGTTTTTATGATACAGGCAATCTGCTGACAGACCCTCTGGTAGGCAGGCCGGTACATATTATTAAAAAGGAAATTTTAAATGAACAGGTACAGCAGGGAAAGCTGCCGGTGCGGCTGATTCCCTATCATTCTCTGGGACAGGAATCGGGGCTTTTGGAGGCGGTTACCTTGGAGGGAATGTATATTATGCAGGAAAACCATCCGCTGTATCTGAAAAAGCCTGTGTTTGGCATGGCGGAGGAAAAACTGTTCCAGAATGACAGATGCGATGTGATATTAAACGGAAAAAGTATGGAGAGTTAAAGGAGGACGATGATGTATATAAAAATCACAATACCGCGGCATTTTCAGTTAAAGCTGATCCCGAATATCAGGAATCTGCTGTTATTGAAAAAAGGGGATATCCACTATATCGGAGGCGCGGAAATTCTGCCGCCGCCGCTGGAAACGATGGAGGAAAACCGGTGCATCCAGATGCTTGCCGGAGATGAGTCAGAAAATGCCAGAAGCGTGCTGATTGAGCATAATCTGCGTCTGGTGGTATACATAGCCAAGAAATTTGACAATACGGGAATCGGTGTGGAGGATTTGATTTCCATTGGCACCATAGGTCTGATAAAGGCAATCAATACCTTTAATCCCACCAAAAACATCAAGCTTGCCACCTATGCTTCCCGGTGCATTGAAAATGAAATCCTCATGTATTTAAGGCGGAATAACAAAACCAGAATGGAAGTATCCATTGACGAACCCCTGAACGTGGACTGGGATGGAAATGAGCTTCTTCTGTCAGATATTTTAGGAACAGATGAAGATATTATTTATCGGGATATCGAAACAGAAGTAGAGAAGAATCTTCTGAAAAAAGCAGTGGCAAAACTGTCAGACAGGGAACGCACCATTGTGGAGCTGCGGTTCGGTTTAAACAGCCCTCAGGGCGAGGAAATGACACAGAAAGAAGTGGCAGACCTGCTCGGAATTTCCCAGTCTTATATTTCCCGTCTGGAAAAAAAGATCATGAAACGCCTAAAAAAAGAAATCGTAAAATTTGAGTAGATGTGGTATAATTTATCATGAGGAGGGACCCAGCTTTGCTGGGAGGAGACCTGATGATTCACATCACGGCTCCCGAGATATTTATCATGAGGAGGGACCCAGCTTTGCTGGGAGGAGACCTGATGATTCGTCCGGAACCCAGCTCCGCTGGGAGGAGACCTGATGATTCGTCCGGAACCCAGCTCCGCTGGGAGGAGTCCTGACGATTCGCATCACAGCCAATCCCCCCCTTAATGATATTTTAAAAACATAATAAATCTTTATTTTACACATATATATTTTTACACAAAGGAGATGGTAATTTGAAGCTTGAATTTTTGGGAGCAGCCCATGAGGTAACCGGAAGCTGTCATTATGTTATGATGGGGGATGTGCATCTTCTGGTAGACTGCGGCATGGAGCAGGGGCCGGATTTGTATGAGAATCAGGAGATTCCGGTGAAAACAGCCGAAATTGATTATATTCTGATTACGCATGCGCATATTGACCATTCGGGCCTGCTGCCGCTATTGTACAGCCATGGTTTTCGGGGGAAAGTCTATGCCACCAGAGCAACGACAGAATTGTGCAATATTATGCTGAAGGATTCCGCCCACATTCAGATGTTTGAAGCGGAATGGCGGAACCGGAAAGGACGACGTGCGGGAAAACCCCAGGTGGAGCCTATGTACACAATGGAGGACGCCATCGGAGTACTGGATCATTTTATTCCATGTGAATATGGGGAGATTATTACGCTGTGTCCGGAAATTACGATTCGGTTTGTGGACGCCGGTCACCTGCTTGGATCTTCCAGTATTGAGATTTGGGGGACGGAAGGGGATAAACAGGTAAAACTGGCATTTTCCGGCGATATCGGCCATGGAAATAAGCCGTTAATCCGCAATCCTCAGTATATCCGGGAAGCGGATTATGTGATTATGGAGTCCACTTATGGGGATCGTCTGCATGAAGATCCGCCGGATTATGCAAGAGAACTGGCAGCTGTGTGTCAGGAAACTTTTGCCAGAGGAGGCAATCTTGTAATTCCTGCTTTTTCCGTAGGAAGAACTCAGGAAATGCTGTACTTTTTCCGGAAAATAAAAACGGAAAATCTTTTGCCGGAATTTTCTGATTTTGAAGTATATATTGACAGTCCGCTTGCAGTAGAGGCAACCAGTATTTTTCACAAGAATGTGCGGGAGTGTTTTGATGACGAAGCATTGGAATTGGTACGCAAGGGAAAGAATCCCATTCGTTTTCCAGGGCTTAAGGTGGCAGTTTCCAGTGAGGAATCCAAGATGATAAATTTCATCCAGAAGCCCATTGTGATCATTTCAGCTTCCGGTATGTGCGAGGCCGGAAGAATCCGCCATCATTTGAAACACAATCTCTGGCGTGAGGATTCCACCATTCTTTTTGTGGGATATCAGGTGCCGGGAACTCTGGGCAATATTCTTCTGAACGGCGGAAGAGAAGTAAGGCTGTTTGGCGAAACCATTGAGGTACGCGCAAAGATTAAAAATCTGGCCGGAATCAGCGGCCATGCGGATCAGCAGCATCTTCTGGAATGGGTGAAAGCATTCGGAGAGACGCCGAAAAGGGTATTTGTGGTACACGGTGAAGATCGTGTCTGCGATACTTTTGCATCCCTGATTTCCAGAGAAACCGGGCTGGAGGCCACAGCGCCCTACAGCGGGGATGTTTATGATTTGGAAACGAATCTTTGTCTGGCTCAGGGAAGCAGGGAAAAGAAAGTGCGCAGGACGAAAGAACGCGTCGTTTCCAACGTGTTTGCAAGGCTTTTGGCGGCTGGAGAACGGCTGCTTGCCCTCATCCGCAAGTCCGAAGGGCGTCCCAACAAAGAGCTTGGAAAATTTGCAGATCAGATTAACTCTCTCTGCGATAAGTGGGAGTAAGAGACAGATAATTTTTCATATTTTTTAAGGCAGATTTTTCCAGTCTGCTGACCTGGGCCTGGGAGATGTGGATTTCTTCAGCCACTTCCATCTGGGTTTTACCCTCAAAGAAGCGAAGCTTGATGATATAATTTTCCCGTTCATTCAGCCGTTTCATGGCATCGCTTAAAGAAAGCTCTTCCACCCAGGTTTCTTCTTTGTTCTTTTTGTCGCTGATCTGATCCATCACATAGAGGGTGTCGCCGCCGTCTGTGTAGACTGGATCATAGAGGCTGACCGGGCATTGAATGGCGTCTAAGGCAAATACGATATCCTCTTTGGGAATCTCAATTTCCTTGGCAATATCTTCTATTGTGGGTTCTCTGGACAGTTCCTTGGACAACAGCTCTCTTGCGTGGATTGCTTTGTAAGCTGTATCTCTGAGAGAACGGCTGACCCGGATAGAATTATTGTCCCTGAGATACCGCCTGATTTCGCCGATAATCATGGGAACTGCATAAGTGGAAAATTTTACGCCGATGTCAGGATTGAAATTGTCGATGGATTTTATTAATCCAATACAGCCGATTTGGAATAAATCATCCACATTTTCATTACTGTTGGAAAATCTTTTGATTACGCTTAAAACAAGGCGGAGATTGCCCTTAATGTAAGTTTCCCGCGCCATTTGATCCCCTGCTTTTATGCGGGAAAACAAGTCGCTTTTTTCTTCTTCTTTTAATACAGGGAGTTTTGCTGTGTTGACCCCGCAAATCTCTACTTTATATGCAGCCATGATGCTACCTCCGGAAAGTTTGATGTAATTAGTCTAGCCTGATGCGCTAATTCGATGTATTAAAAGAATGCACGTAATTTGCCACTTTTATTCAACAAATTTTCGTGGTATAATTTATCATGAGGAGGGACCCAGCTTTGCTGGGAGGAGACCTGATGATTCGTCCCGTACCCAAATTCGCTGGGAGGAGCCCTGATGTTTATCATGAGGAGGGACCCAGCTTTGCTGGGAGGAGACCTGATGATTCGTCCCGTACCCAAATTCGCTGGGAGGAGTCCTGATGTTTATCATGAGGAGGGACCCAGCTTCGCTGGGAGGAGACCTGATGATTTTCCCACCCCCCCTGGCTCCCCTTTTCCCCAAAAGGTTCCCCCAGGGCCACATTTCATAAAGAAAAATTTTATGGGAGAAAGATTATGAAAGATGCAATAGATAAGAGAAATGACAGAGAAAGAATTGCAAGAAGCATTGTAAAACGCAGAAATATCGTATATACCAGTCAGGCAGAACTGGATCGGAGACGTCAGGAAGAAGCCCAGAAATTAAAACAGGACAGAACCGAAGCCGCAGAACAGCTGGTGAAGCAGTTTAAGGACGAAGCCAAGAAAAAACAGGCCATGGAGATTGAGCGGCTGTTGGCGGAACAGGCTATGTTGGAGAAACAGCTGGAAACAGGAATGGACGCTACCGGAAAGAAGCTTATGGATGATGTTACCCAGGAAAGAGTAGAGGCGATTTTAAGTGAGAAAAGCAAACAGCTGGAAAGTATTATATCTGCCAACGCTGTACAGGTGGAGCAGAAAGCCGCTCCGGTGGAAGTACCTGTACCAGAAGAGAATCTGCTCCATGAGTCCGCAGGAGAAGCAGAAGCTGCGCAGCACATTGTATCGGCTGCTGAAGATGGCAGTTTGGATGGTGAAACAGATGGTGAGCCGGGCGTTTCCGCGGAAGAAGCCGGTAGTTTGCAGGAAGAAGGTGTAACAGCAGAATGATGAACGAGACAGCTGTAAGAAAACAGCAGGCAGAAAAACCGCCCCGGGAGACTCAGAGGGAACAAATGCCTCTGAGTGAAACCTGGTCCCAGGACGCCCAGGATGAACTGGAAGATTTTATTGAGCAACAGGGAATTTATATCCGTCAGTAGCAGAAAGTGAAAAAGTTTTCGGAGAGATCCCGTAAAATTTCCGGAAAGCCCGCAGAAAAGTGGAATAATCTGAGAAACCGCATAGGGCGGCGGCTTTCAGGACAGGGGTGCCTCCCCGCATCAGATCCGCAGAATGTAACAGACGTTTCTGCTGGACATAACTGTGCAGGGTATAGCCGGTGGTCTCTTTAAATTTGTGCATTAAATAATATTTGCTGACATAGAAGCGATCTGCCAGGGATTCATTGGATAAATCTTCGCCCAGATGGGTATTGATATAAGTTAAAATCTCTGTAATCTGCTGATCATAGCGGGAAGCGGAAGCATCTAACTGGTATGTTTCAGGGAGAAACACCCGGTTTAAATAGACCATAAACTGCAGAAAATAAGAATGACTTAAGAGTTCATGGCCGAATTCCCTGCTTTCCAGAGAAGATTCCAACTGTTGGAGCAATGTCTGGATTTCTGTCTGCAGCGCAGGGTTCAGCCGGATCAGATTAAAACTTTTTTTCGTGGTGGCGGTAAAGCACTGGGTCAGATCACAGGCATGATCCGCCTGGGCTTTGATATAGTCCGGCTGCAGCCACAAAACTACCCGCTCATAGGTGGTTTCCGGGTCGATCACAGGCTTGTGAATGTCATGATGGTTAATGAGCAGGATATCCCAGGGTTTTAAGTCGTAGGCTTTTCCTTCCACCAGATAGGTGACATTGCCTGATAAAAATATAATAATTTTATTGAAATCATGATAATGGAATTCAAATTCCTGATTCTTTTTGTCCTTCAGATGAAACAGACGAAAGTTCTGATGAAGGTATCCCGTCTGCATCTCATTGCTGATTTGTGATATATCTTCCATAATGACCTCCTTTTTATTTAATATACCGCATTTTTTGCAATATTTCAAGCAATTTATTCTCTATGATATGCAAAAAGAAAGAGTTAAAATAGGATCAGAATGAAAACGGAACTTCAGGCATAGTCTGAATGGAGAGATTGCGGCAGGCAGAGAAAGGGTGAACGGTATGGAAAAAAATATCACAATGAAAAAGTATCACGGGCTTGGAAACGATTATCTGGTGTTGGACCCCAATAAAAATGATTTGGAGCTTCAGACACGGAATATTGAGCGCCTTTGCCGAAGGAATTTCGGCGCAGGGGCGGACGGCCTTTTATACGGGCCTCTGATGGAAGAAGGCAAAATAAAAGTGCGGATTTTCAATTCCGATGGATCGGAAGCAGAAAAAAGCGGCAACGGCGTGGGAATTTTTGCAAAGTATCTGTTGGATGAAGGATATGTGACGGAGCAGAAATTTATCCTGAATACATTGGCGGGAGATGTGGAAATTGAATTTGTGGAACCAGGCGGCAATGTGATGCGGGTGAATATGGGAAAACCTGCCTATGCAGGCAAAGAAATGCCTCTGGCGGGACTGGAGGGAGAGATTGTGAATGCCCATTTAAGGTTCCACGACAATGATTATAATACCACCTGTCTGTCTGTGGGAAATCCCAATTGCGTGATTATGATGGAGGAGGTAACTCCCCGAAAAGCAAAAGAACTGGGGCCTTATGTGGAGAGTTCGGACTTTTTTCCTAATCGGATGAATATGCAGCTTTGCAAAGTGACAGATCGGGAGAATATTGCCATTGAGATTTATGAACGGGGCGCAGGCTATACCCTTGCCTCCGGCACAGGCGCCTGCGCATCAGCAGCTGCAGCCAGGCGGATGGGACTGGTGGATGATAAAGTGACGGTGCACATGCAGGGCGGCGATTTGCTGATTGAGATGGAGGAGGACGGAACTATCTTTATGACTGGAAGTGTGGGGAGTGTGGGAACATTTACCCTGGCAGAGAATTTTTTTGCATAGTTGAACTGAAAAATATAGCGATAGGACTAAAGTATCATTAGAAATCGAAAAAGTGGGTGACATTTTACCCACTTTTTGTTATTATATATAAATAAGAAGAAAGAGGCAATTCCCAGGGTGTCAGAGGGGATTGCAGAAGAACTCAAGAGCAACAGGAGAGAACGATGGAAAAGATATTAGACATTATCAGCAAAGAAGTTATGGAAGCAATGAAAGCCAACGGGTATGAAGAAAAATACGGCAAAGTAACCTTGTCGAACCGGCCGGATCTCTGTGAATATCAGTGCAACGGAGCTATGGCAGCTGCAAAGGAGTATAAATGCGCTCCCTTCCTGATTTCTGACAAGATTGCACAGAGCCTGGCGGGAAACAGAATTTTTGCGTCTGCGGAATCGGTGAAGCCGGGATTTTTGAACCTGAAGATCCATCCGGAATATCTGGCGGAATATCTGCGGGAAATGGAATCTGACCAAGAGCGTCTGGGCTGTGAGAAATGCAAAGCGCCTAAGACGATTATGATAGATTACGGCGGGCCCAATGTGGCCAAGCCGCTGCACGTGGGGCATTTGCGTTCGGCGATTATCGGGGAGAGCGTGAAACGGATCGGCAGATTTATGGGCCATAACATGATTGGAGACGTGCATCTGGGAGACTGGGGGCTTCAGATGGGGCTGATTATCACAGAACTGAGGGAACGGAAGCCGGAGCTTGTGTATTTTGACGAGAACTACCAGGGAGAATATCCCAAAGAGCCCCCCTTTACCATTTCAGAACTGGAGGAGATTTACCCAACAGCCAGCGGAAAATCCAAAGAAGACGAGGCCTATAAGGAAGCGGCTATGACTGCCACTTATGAACTGCAGCACGGAAGGAAAGGGTACGGCGCATTGCTGAACCATATTTTAGACGTATCTGTCAGCGATTTGAAACGTAATTATGAGAACCTGAACGTATCCTTTGAGCTCTGGAAAGGGGAATCGGACGCACAGCCCTTTATTCCGGACATGGTGCAGAAGATGAAAGACGATGGTTTTGCCTACATCAGCGAGGGGGCGTTGGTGGTGGATGTGAAGGAAGAAACGGATGCCAAGGAGGTTCCTCCCTGTATGATTCTCAAATCAGACGGAGCATCTCTTTACAATACAACAGATCTTGCCACCATTGTGTGGCGGATGAAAGACTATCATCCGGACGAGATTATTTATGTGGTGGACAAACGGCAGGAGCTGTATTTTACCCAGGTATTCCGCTGCGCAAGGAAAACCGGTCTGGTGAAGCCGGAAACAGAATTAAAGTTTCTGGGGTTCGGCACCATGAACGGCAAGGACGGCAAACCTTTCAAAACAAGGGAAGGAGGCGTGATGCGTTTGGAACATCTGGTATCGGGGATTAATGAGGAGATGTACCAAAAAATTGCGGACAACCATACGGTAGAAGAGACAGAAGGGAGGGAGACAGCCAAGGTAGTGGCTCTTTCAGCCATTAAATACGGTGATTTGTCAAATCAGGCTTCGAAGGATTATATTTTTGATATTGACCGTTTTACTTCTTTTGAAGGAAATACAGGCCCCTATATTTTATATACCATTGTAAGGATTAAGTCTATTCTGAGAAACTATCAGACAGAGAAATCCTTACCGGAGCAGGCCCGGATTCTTCCTGCTCATTCTGACAGTGAGAAGGCTCTGATGTCAGAACTCAGCAGATTTAACGGTATGATGGAAAATGCATTTGCCGAAACTGCGCCCCATAAGGTCTGCGCCTATATTTATGATCTTGCCAATGCCTTTAACCATTTCTATCATGAGACCAATATTATGAAAGAACAGGACGAAATGGTTCAGGCGGGGTATATCAGATTGTTAGAGCTGACTAAGCGGACGCTGGAGATTTGTATTGACGTGTTGGGATTTGAAGCGCCGGAACGGATGTAGTATTTTTCCACTGGCAGGAATTCGGGGGATATTATGATTACAATTAAAGAAATTGCATCAATATTGGGTTTTAGTCCAACGACAGTATCAAATGTTGTGAATGGGCATACAGAAAAGATGTCAAATACGACCAGGCAGAAAATTGAAGAGGCGCTGATCCAGTATGGGTTTCAGAAGGCAGTCCATCAGGAAGAGCACGGTAAGGCATTAAAGCTGATATCTGTGGATTTCTTTTTAAGTTCGAAAGAAAATGTTTTTATGGACCCCTTCTGTTCGGAACTGCTGAATGCAATTTGCATTAAACTGCAGGAGTCCGGCAGGTATCCGGTATGCGGAATTCCAAAAGAAGAGGCAGAAATTTGCCGTAAGCTTCAGGCACGTAATATTGAGGGCGGGATCGTAGTGGGGTTCCATCCCTGGGAGTGTGAAGACTTTGTAAAAAGAGCGGGAAAGCCGGTGGTTTTTGTAGACTGCGGCGAGGGGAATTATGACAATGTGGGAATTGCTGATTATAAGGGCGGCAGGGAAATTACGGAATATATGCTGAAACAGGGGCATCGCAGAATTGGGTTTTTCTGTGACAAAAAAAGTCCGGTGTCAAGTACCTTTGAGCGGTTCCGGGGCTATTGCGACGCTCTGGAAAGCTATGGGATTGCCTATAACAACAGGGATTATTATTATCTGCCGGACGATCGTCATGCCAGACGGGAAGCGCTGCGCAGTTTTGCCCATAACGCCAAACAGGAAGGATATACGGCGGTTTTTGTAGTTTCGGATCTTCTGGCCAATGAAGCCATCAGTATTTTCTTTGGAGAAGGGCTTAAGGTGCCGGAGGATATTTCGGTGGCGGGATTTGACGATAATGTATATGCCAGGCTGAGCCGCCCGATGCTGACCACAGTCCGCCAGTTTGTGGCAGAGAAGGGAGAAGAGGCGGTGAAGCTGTTGATGCAGCGGATTAAAGGGGAAGAAATTGTCGCCAAATCTTTTAAACTGCCGGTGGAGCTGATCGTCAGAGAAAGCGTGAGAAATATCAGCGGGTAACTGGCAGAAGATACGCAAAAGAGAAGTTATGATAAGAAACAGACAGAGGACAGAACAGTGATCTTCTGTCTGTTTTTGCGTGAATTTTGGTAAGAATGATATGCCGGAAGCGGCCATAAGGCCGAATGTCCTGTTTGGGGAAAATAAAATATTTATTAAGAGAAATTTTTTGTATAAATTATACATAAATTATTTCTAAAATTTGTATAAAAAATTGGTTATGCACATAATATATTGCAAAACAAAACATAACAAAATAAAATCAAGAATACAAAAAGCAAGGTTCTAACAGAAAATTTGTTGAAAAAGACGAGGAGGTAGAAAATGGCGAAGAGAAAGAAAAAATTAATGGCATTATTCCTTGCTGTGACAACTGTCTCAGGGCTTTTGCTTGGTGGCTGCGGCAGCAAGAATGACGATGCGGACGGGAAGGTAGTGATTGAACTGGTGCATTACAAGCCAGAGGCGGTAGACGCATTTGAAGCCCTGGAAGAAAAGTTCAACGCAACTCACGACAACATCAAGCTGGTGATTGATTCTCCCAATGATGCCATGGTAATTTTAAAGACCAGATTTATCCGTGAGAACAACCCTGACATTATCGGGATTGGCGGAGACATCAATTATTCCAATTTCCTGGATGCCAAAATGTTAATGGACATTTCCGATTTTGATGGCCTTGCGGACATCAAAGAAAATTACCTTGCTACTAATAAAGATTTGGAATATGTTCCCCAGGAAGGTGTTTATGCCGTGCCTTACATGGCGAATGCGGCAGGTGTGCTCTACAACAGGGATATGTTTGAGGAGCATGGCTGGCAGATTCCCACCACATGGGAAGAGTTTAACGAGCTTTGCGAAACCATACAGGCAGAAGGAATCCAGCCTTTGTATTTCGGATATAAAGATACCTGGACCTGTCTTGCGCCGTGGAACGCAATTGCAGTAAACTTATGCGCAACCGATATTGCATATCAGGTGAACAGCGGCAACGCTACATTTTCAGAAGCATATAAAGAAATTGCAGTGAAAGATAAAGAACTTCTGAAATATGGACAGTCTGATCCGGTGGCTTTCAGTTATAACGATGCCTGTACGGCGTTTGCAAGAGGACAGTCAGCCATGTACGTGATTGGTAACTATGCAATTCCTCAGATTAAATCCGTAAACCCGGATATGAACATTGATTCATTTGTGTTCCCGGCAAGCAGCAATGCAGATGAAAATATTCTGAATTCCGGTAACGATTTGATGTTCTGTGTGATGGAAGATTGCGAGCACAAAGAGGAAGCCTACGAAGTATTAAGATTTCTGTTAGAAGATGAAAATGTTCAGGCATATCTGGACGATCAGAGTGCAGTTCCCTGCAAGAAAGGTGACTTTACCATTGCGCCGGAGTTGGACGGCATGAAAGAGTACATAGAGAATGGAATTGTTGCTGACTATCAGGACCACCATTATCCTACGGAGATGGCAGTGGACGCTATGATTCAGACATATCTGTTTGATAATAAAGACAATGCGCTGGACACATTCCTTACCAGATTTGACAAAGAATGGGTTAGATACAACAAGGATATTATCAGTAAAGTAAAAGAATATCAGGAAAAGGGGGAATAGACCGTGGGAAATGAAGGAAAGAGAGATAAATTATGGACTAAAAACGATAAGGTTTTTCTTGGGATGCTGATTCCTGTGTTGATTCTGTTCTTCCTTTTTAATACCCTTCCGCTGTTGAAAGGCTTCTATTACGGCCTTACCAACTACAGAGGATACGGCGATTACGATATGGTAGGTCTTAGAAACTTCCAAGATTTGTTTACAGACCTGCGTGTAGGAAAATCTTATCTGTTTACCTTTAAGTATGCAGTAGTTATGACCATTTTGGTCAATCTTATCAGTTTAATCCTTGCTTTGGGATTAAATCGTGAAATACGGGGAAAAAGTGCGTTACGAGGAATTTATTTTGTACCGAATATATTGGGAGGACTGGTTGTAGGTTATATCTTCAGCTTTGTATTTACATACATCCTTCCGGCAGTGGGAGAAGCAACCGGAATCGGTTTTCTCCAGAACAGTATGCTTGCAAGCACCAAAACCGCATGGTTTGCCATTGTGATTGTAGGTGCATGGCAGGGAATTGCAATGAATACGATTATTTACATATCAGGACTGCAGACCGTTCCGGCGGAAGTTTATGAAGCGGGAATGATTGACGGCGTCAGCGGATGGAAAAAATTCTGGAACCTTACCTTCCCGTTGATCCTGCCGTTCTTCAGCATTAACCTGGTGCTGTGTATGAAGAATGCGCTGATGGTATTTGACCAGATTATGTCCTTGACAAAGGGTGGTCCGTCCCAGAGTACAGAATCTATTTCTTACCTGATTTACAACAATGGTATGAGCGGCGGACAGTTTGGATTCCAGAGTGCGAATGCATTTGTATTCTTTATCGTGATCGTAGTAATTTCGTTCCTGCAGATGAGATTCTTAGGAGGTAAGGAGGAGCAGTTATAATGGGAAAAAAAGGAACCAAAGGAAGCGAAGGAGCAGTCGGCGGCAAGACCGTAAATAATGTGATCAATATACTGTTGGCAATTGGCTGTCTTACCATATTATTTCCTATTTATATGACAGTGATCATTGCATTTAAGAAGCCTTCAGAAATGACAAATGACGTGGCAGGAGCATTGGGCTTTCCATCCAGCTGGAGTTTCAGCAATTTTGCAGAAGCAATGCGGGTAACGGATTTCTGGCGTTCCCTGGGCAACAGTTTGCTGCTTACCGGAGCAACGGTAATCATCTGTATCTTACTGCACTCTCTGGCAGGTTATGTCATTGGAAGAAAAATGGCGAAGCTGAAAGTGTTTAAAATATCCTATTTCTATATTGTAAGCGGTATGTTTGTACCTTTTGCAGTACTGATGATGCCTCTGGTAAAACAGACTTCTCAGATGGGAATTGCAAACCGGTTTGGCGTTATCGTGTTGTATGTGGTGTTCTTTATGCCTATGAATATTATGTTGTATTCCGGATACCTGAAAAATATCCCTATGGCATTGGAGGAAGCAGCCTGTGTGGATGGTGCGGGCATATGGCAGACTTACTGGAAAATTATTTTCCCGAATATGAAACCCATGCATGCAACCGTGGCAGTGCTTACCGCTATGAGCACATGGAATGACGTTATGACTCCGCTGGTTATTATGTCAGGAAGCGACGTGAATACCCTTCCGTTGGCACAGTTGAATTTCCAGTCACAGTTCGGAACCAACTATAACCTGGCGTTTGCATCTTATCTGCTGGCATTGCTGCCGATTCTGATTTTCTACATTGTATGTCAGAAGCAGATTATCAACGGTGTAGTTAACGGAGCCGTAAAATAATTCTTGTTTTACAGTGAATGTGCATGCTGTGCAGCCTGCCCCTGGGCGGGGCCCGCAGCCATTCACCCTGGGAAAGCTTTTGTTTTCCAGGAAAAGAAATATAAAGGGTAAAAGTTCAGCCATAGCCTGTATATGTGTGTTTTGGATATTGTATGCGCGCATTTACAGGCTATGTGTGAATCACATAATATTTCAGAAAGGAGAACATACGGTATGGACTTGCAGAACAGCTATTATGAGCTTTATGGCAGAAATGAGATTACGGAATACCGCTGGGGACAGCTGATGTCCATCATAGAACATGCCAAAAAGAAACGCCCCGCCGCCTTGAAAAAATCAGACAAAGACGGCAATCACTGGTATCAGTCAGAAAAAATGGTGGGTATGATGCTGTATGTGGACCGGTTCAGCAATAATCTGGTGGAATTTGAACAGCGGATTGACTATCTGGCGGAACTGGGGATTAGCTATGTGCATTTTATGCCTCTGTTAAAATCCCGGGAAGGGAACAACGACGGCGGCTATGCAGTGTCAGATTATCTGATGGTGGATGATAAGTTCGGAACCATGAAGCAGTTAGAGCGGGTGATGAAGCTTTTAAAAGAAAAGGGTATCCGCACCTGTATTGATTTTGTGCTGAACCATACGGCAAAAGAGCACCTTTGGGTACAGAAATACAAAGAAGGCGATCACGACTATGACGACATGTATTTTATGTTTGATGACGACACGATCCCCAAAGAATATGAGAAGCACATGACAGAAATTTTTCCGGGAGTGGCTCCGGGGAATTTTACCTGGTATCCGGATCTTCAGAAATTCGTAATGACCCGGTTTTATGAATTCCAGTGGGATCTGAATTACAAAAATCCTCAGGTATTCAACAAGATTGTGGAGGTAATGCTTACCCTTGCCAACAAAGGGGTTGACATCTTCCGTTTGGATGCGATACCATACATGTGGAAAGAACTGGGAACTGTTTGTATGAACCATCCCAATGTACATAAATTGCTGGGCATGATGTATGAAATTGCGCAGCAGGTGTGTCCCGGCGTGGTATTCCTGGGAGAAGCCATTGTGGAGCCTTTTGAAATTGTCAAATATTTCGGAAACCAGGAAATGAAGGAATGCAACGTGATGTACAATGCTTCCTTTATGGTGCTTCTCTGGAATTCTCTGGCCACCCGTGACGTTCGGGTGATGGAGCGCTCTTTGTCCATCGACTATGGAATACCGGACAGCGGCACATGGATTAATTATGTGCGCTGCCACGATGACATTGGATGGGGATTTGAGAAAGAAATTTTAAAGGGACTGGGACTGGACCCGGAACGTCATAAACAGTATATGATACAGTTTATGGAAGGCAGATATCCGGGCAGTTTTTCCACCGGAGAATTATATGAATACAATCCGGTGACCCAGGATGCCAGAAACAGCGGGACGCTGGCTTCCATGTGCGGACTGGAACAGGCGCTGCGGGAAAAACACATGTACAAGGTGGAACTGGCCGTTAAGAGAATCCTTCTGCTTCATGGAATGGTGATTTCTTACACCGGTATTCCTCTGTTGTACAGCGGCGATGAAATCGGACAGTTAAATGACTGGGGCTATAAGCAGGTACCGGAACATGCAGCGGATTCCCGCTGGCTTCACCGGGGTATGATGGACTGGGACGCAGTGGAGCGCCGGAATGATTTGAGCATGGTTCAGGGACAGATTTTCACAAGAATCCGGAAAATGATAGAACTCCGCAAGTCCAGTGAGTTCTTCAGCTCCAGTTATCGGGCGGTTCCGGTGGATACCGGGAATTCGGCGGTATTCTGTTTCCACAAGGCGGATAAGATGCTGGTGCTGGCCAATTTTTCTGAACGGGAGCAGTGGGTGGATTCCCGTGCATTTGACTGGTTCGGCCTGCCTGGAGAAATGCAGGATATGATAACCGGAAGATATATCAGGTCTTATCATAATCAGATTCAGTTAGGACCCTATGAATATCTTTGGCTGGTTTAAGTTTGCCCTTCGGAGAGATTCGATACAAAAAATACAAAGGTTCCCACAAATTTTAGATACCAATATATAAGGAAAGGCAGTTCATTTATGGCAATTATAATCAAAGACAACGTATTTACCCTTCAGACCAAGAACAGCACATACCAAATGAAGGCAGACAGCAAAGGCATCCTGCTTCATACCTATTACGGCAGAAAGACGGATGAAACAGATTACTCCTATATGATTTCCATGGCAGATCGGGGATTTTCCGGGAATATTTATGAAGCGCGGGAAGACAGGACGTATTCTCTTGATTTTCTGCCTCAGGAATTCCCGGTGCGGGGAAGCGGAGATTACCGGATTAGCTGTATGCATGCAGATTTGGGAACGGGAGTCCGGGATTGCCTGCTGTTTTTTCACAATTACCGAATCCGGCATGGAAAATATGAACTGGAAGGGCTTCCGGCAATGTTTGCTTCGGAGGAAGAGGCGGTTGACACACTGGAAATCATTTTAAAAGACAGCCAGGAGGAATTTTACGTACATCTTTATTACGGAGTGTTTGAAGAACATGATATCATCACCAGGGCGGCAATGGTGGAGAACAGGACAGATCGGGAAATTCGGTTGTCAAAGGTTATGTCTGCCTGTCTGGATATGGATCATGACGGTATGGATATGATTCATTTCTACGGACGCCATGCCGGTGAACGGGAGATGGAGCGGGTGCCTTTATTCCATGGTGTGACAGAATTGCGGAGTACCCGCGGAACTTCCAGCCATCAGCACAATCCCTTTGTGATTCTTACGGAAAAAACCACAAGCGAGGAGCAGGGAGCCTGTTATGGATTTTCTCTGTTATACAGCGGAGGCTTTCATATGCATGCAGAGGTGGATCAGTTCCACCAAACCAGGCTGGTAATGGGAATTGACGATTCTGTGTTTACCTGGAGCCTGCAGCCGGGAGAGCATTTTGTGACGCCGGAGCTTGCCATGGCATACAGCCAGGAAGGATTGTCCCAGTTGTCCCATTGTTATCACAACGGGTTTCAGAAGAATTTAATCCGCAGCAGCTGGAAGGATAAGAGACGCCCCATTCTTGTGAATAACTGGGAGGCCACTTATTTTGATTTTAATGGGGAAAAACTTTTGAAGATTGCAAAAGAAGCGGCAGAATTGGAATTGGATATGCTTGTGTTGGATGATGGCTGGTTTGGAAAAAGGGACGACGATGATTCCGGGCTTGGAGATTGGTATGTGAATGAGGACAAGCTGGGATGTTCCCTGAAAGAACTGGCGGATCAGGTCAATGAACTGGGTCTGATGTTTGGTTTGTGGTTTGAACCGGAGATGATTTCCGAAGACAGTGATTTATACCGGAACCATCCGGACTGGGCGATGGTGGTGCCGGATCGGAAGCCTATTCGAAGCCGCGCTCAGCTTGTGCTTGATATGAGCCGGGAGGATGTGCGGGAATATATTAAGGAGCGTCTGTTTGACATTCTGGATTCTGCCAACATTCAGTATGTGAAGTGGGATATGAACCGTTCAGTGGCGGCTGCCTACAGCGCTCTTTTGCCCAGAGAACGCCAGGGAGAACTGCGTCACAGGTATGTGCTGGGTCTGTATGAAGTGATGGAAGCCATGTTGGAGCGGTATCCGGATTTGCTGTTGGAGGGCTGCAGCGGCGGCGGAGGCAGATACGATGCGGGAATGCTTTATTATGCCCCGCAGATTTGGTGCAGTGATAATACGGACGCCATTGAGCGGCTGAGCATTCAGTACGGAACGTCTTTTGGCTATCCCATGTCATCCTTGTCTGCCCATGTGTCTGTATGTCCCAACCATCAGAACGGAAGAGTTACGCCTTTTAAGACCAGAGGAATCTGCGCCATGCAGGGAGCCTTTGGCTATGAACTGGATTTAAGCAAAATGACAGAGGAAGAGAAAAAAGAGGCAAGAGAACAGGTGCATGCCTTTAAAGAGCGTTACCGCTTATTCCAGTTCGGAAATTATTACAGAATTACTTCTCCTCTGGAGAACCGTGATTTTACTGCCTGGGAGTATGCGGATAAGGATGGGAAAGAGGCCTATATGGGCGTGATTTATACGGATTTGCATGGGAATCCGGCAGCCCAGTCAGTGAAATTCCGGGGGCTTCTTTCAGAGGGAAGATATACCATGTGGAAAAACAATGAACCGGCAGGAACATATTCCGGCGTTGCTTTGATGAACAGCGGGATACTTCTGCCGGTGCCGGTGGAGAATTACGATTCCTGCCAGATTTATATTTGCCTGGAGGAATAGAGGTTTGCCGGACGGGGATTTTGCAGCGTGGCAGAGCATGCTTGAAATACGCTCTTAAGAAAGTTCGAAAATGGGTTCTTTCAGACCTGCGCTGTGAGTTATGAAAATTATAGGTTTTATGATAAATGTCTATATAAAAAACAGGGATACAGCAAAGGGGAATGCTGTATCCCTGTTTTTATGTAGGCTGTATTGGATTTTAAAAAGATGCGTTTATAAGGCTCTTAATTGATTCTGGTGCATATTGATGTAGATGTCCTGAATTTCCTGTTTTGCCTTGACGTCGCTGCTGATTTTGATGGCTTCGTTTAATTTTCTGGATAAATCAAGATGGCCTTCTGCTATGATCTGGATGTTGCGGTTTGTTTCATTTTCGAGTGTCACATTAATCTTTAAAATTTCGTGTTCCATAGAAGCGACCTTCTCATCCAAAGAAGCGACCTTCTCATCCAAAGAAGCGACTCTCCCGTCTAAGGAAGTAACCTTATCCTCCATAGAAGTAACTTTGTGTTTTACAGTCTGCATATCATTATACAATGCCTGCAGTAATTCTGTATCTGTCATACAACTCCTCCTTTCATTGTAGTTTCGATTAGTATATCATATGGAACGGGAAAAGTCTATGGGATACTTTCTTGTTTCACAGGAAAGTGCGTCTTATGGAACTTTTAAACAGAAAGATGGAGGTTGCAAAGTAGCAAAAAAAGAAATAAAATAAGAGCGTAGTGCTATTTATGAGCGTGTATTCCGTATCGGGAAAGGGGTTTCTTTTTTATAATAGAAATCAGAAGGAGAAAGGAGAAGATGCAATGTCAGTGGTAGATAATATACGTTTCACATTTTTATATATAGAATTTTATTCCATGGGAAAGACCTGGGTGTATCCGGAGACTTATATTCCCTATAATATTTTCAGATACGTGTCAAAGGGAAAAGCAGTGTTCTGCATTGACGATGAAGTGGTGACTGTGGAAGAGAACCAAATCGTCTATATTCCTTCGGGTTGCAGGATGTCCTGTCATGTTCTCAGTGAATCCTTTGAGTTTTACAGCATCCGGTTTACAACATCTGTATTTTATGAAGGGGAAGATGTGCTGAAAGAATATTATGGGATTCCAAGAGTACAGGAAAATCAGGGAGAGGACATGTATTTCAAGGAAATCTATCAATGGGTCAAAAAAGAATCTGCAGTGAAAAAGTGCTTTGTAAGAGGATATCTGGATCTGCTGATTGGTTCACTGGCGATGCGCGGGAGTATGGAACGTGCAGGACGGGAGAACTTTTTGGAACAGAAGGAAACAAAAGAGCTTCAGCATAAGGAGATAAAGAAGAAGGAGCAGATCGATCCGAGAATTCAAATGGTGGCGGATTACATCGTTCTGCATCCTGAGGAAAAATACACGCCCCAGAAAATGGCGGAAATGGCGGAGCTTAGCAAACAGAGATTCAGCAGCCTGTTTAAGATCAATATGGGAAAAACGCCCATGGAATATGTAAGGGAAATTCGCCTTACTGCGGCGGCCAGAGCTTTGCTGGTAAGCAATGATAATATTAATGACATTGCTTATCAAAGCGGCTATGAGGATGCAAATTATTTCATCAGGGAATTTAAGTCGGCGTTCGGCTTTACTCCGAATCAGTACAGAAAAGAAGCAAGGGAATAAAAAGGGGATGGTATAACTTGAACATACACTTCGCAGACAGTATCTTAAAGAAACTGCCGGGAAATGATTTTCCGGCAATCTATTGTGTTCATTTAGTATCACAGCAATCCATTGTCTGAAAATTTCATCTACCGGTAGCTATTGTTTTGCGGTTAAATATTATGAAAGCTTTTCCATGTTCCGAAATTCTTTCCGCACCACAGCGATGCTTAAGAAAAATGCAAGTACGTCAGCTACAGGAGCAGAATACAAAATTCCGTCTAATCCCCAGAACAACGGTAAAATCAGAATAAGGGGAATCAGCAATAATACCTGCCTGGAGAGCGACAGCAGTACGCCTTTCATGGGCTTTCCGATGGCGGAAAAGAAGCTGGCAGAAAGCATCTGAACGTTATTAATGACAACCATCATCAGGAATATCCGCATAAAACGGACGGTAAATTCCATGTACAGCCCTTCTCCGGAGCCGAACAGAGAAATAATTGCCTGGGGAAACAGCTGGAAGGCGAGGAAAGCCAGAGTGGACATTACAAAAGAACATTGGATTTCCAGTTTGTAAAGGGCTTTTACCCGGCTGTACTGTTTTGCTCCGTAATTAAATCCCAGAATCGGCTGAGAACCCTGGGCCAGTCCCACAAATACTCCAATCACGATGGAATTGACCTTCATCACAATGCCTGCGCCGGACAGAGGAATGTCCGAGCCGTAGACAGAGAGTCCGCCGTAGTGGGTCAGAGAATTGTTCACAACAATCTGCAGCAGCGTAAGAGCCAGCTGGTTTAAACTGTTGCTGATGCCCAGAGATGCGATTTCCACGCATTTCACAGGAGAGAGACGGAAAAAATCTTTGCCCAGTTTGACGGTTTGAAAGTGGAACAGATATCGGAAAGCCACCAGAAAAGATATCACCTGGGAAATGGTGGTGGCCCAGGCTGCGCCGGCAACTCCCATTTGAAAGCCAAAAATAAAAATGGGATCTAAAACAGTGTTGACCGCCGCTCCGATTACCATGCAGGCCATAGAATATTTAGGGCTTCCGTCTGCCCGGATGATGTTGCTCAAAACATTGGTGAGAAGCAAAAAGGGGACTCCCAGGCCGATAATCTGCACATAACTGTGCGCATAAGGCAGAACCGTTTCTGTCGCGCCGAAAGCATACAGCAGAGGAGTAATGAAAATCTCTGTAACAGCGCAGATGATAAGTCCGAAGGCAGCGGCCATCCAGAACATATTTCCAATGCACTGCTGGGCTTCTTTCATATTTCCGGCTCCCAGCTCCAGAGAAAATTTGGCTGCGCCGCCAACTCCCACTAAAAGCGCGGCGGCAAGGCAGATGGTCGTAATTGGAAATGCCACATTGGTTGCTGCGTTTCCAAGGTATCCCACACCCTGTCCAATGAAAATCTGATCCACGATATTGTACAGGGAGCTGACAACCATGGCGATGATGGAGGGGATGGCAAACTTCCTTAAAAGAACTGGTATTTTTTCGTATCCTAGAGGATTTTCGTTCATTTGTATCATTACCTTCTTTCTATATTAATGTAAATGGAATTATCTGTTAGATTTTAGCCTGAAATTCTGTTTTTGTCAAATTATTTTACAAAATATGAAGTTCAAGATAATTTCCATCTGTGAGACTGAAACATTTTTTTCAGGAAAATCCGCCGAATTCAGGCATGCAACAAATGATTGCTGGCGCAATTCGGGAAAAAATGATAGGATAACAGAAACAAAACGTGCCAGGATCAGTTTTGCAGGAGTCTGTATGGTTTATTCACAAAAGACGAAACTGTTACAGGCAAAAGGAGGGATTGCATGAATCAGCAGAATAATATTAATCCAAATCAGGGAAAGGATGTAAGAAAGGGCGGGGAAGTTCTGGAACATAACAGGAATCAGTGTCCGGATTCTGAACAAAGCCTGGGAAGGAAAATCAGGAAATTCCGGGAACAGCGTCAGGTTACCCAGTCAGAACTGGCAGAAGAACTGTCTGTCACCCGGCAGGCAGTTTCCAACTGGGAACGGGAGAAAACACTGCCGGACATATATATGCTGCAGCGGATAGCGGCTTATTTTGAAGTGACATTGGATGAATTTGTGGAAGGGACGAAAGAGCCGGAGGTCACAATGCCCAAAGCGCCGGGGAGACTTGCAGCGGCAACGGGACTTGCGATATTCTGTTATCTTCTGGCAGGCAAAGTCACCGGGCATCTGTATGTGGAAACTATAGTGCTTATGATCATAATCGGGATTTTTATCCAGTTGTTTCTGCATTTGTATTTTTCCGGCGCAGTCAAGACTGGAAATTTTTCCGCTCTTGCAGGTTATAACAGTCAAGTGGAATATAACCACAAGGAGGTGAAAAAGGTTCTGGTTCAGATGGACTGCCATGTAGCCTGCATTTCCTTTGGAACCATACTGCTGTATGCCTTCGGCGCATTCTGGGAAAGCGGCCGGTCGGATATAGTTTATTGTGTCTTAATTTTTGGCTATTGCTGTGATCTGATCACTGCGCTTTTGTTGTATAATTACCGTAGCCTGGACAAAATCCTGATAAAAGAAAAAGACAGGAATGCAGCAAAAGCGGGATTTCTGTCTGATATTTGGTTTGCAGCCTGGGTTTTGATTTTTATAGGCGCAACTTTTACGAAGTTCCTGTGTTTCAATATCAAAAATAACTCGCCTCAGGCAATCGGATATCTGGGTTGGATGTTTCTGTTTCTTCTGGTGACAGTGACCGAATTGTTCTATGAACAGCACAGGGTGAAAAAGAAGCTGGCCCAAACAGGAAGTTACCGGCCGGGAGCGGCATTTTGGATCAGTACGGCAGCGGCATTTGCGGTAACGCTTTTGATGCTTCTCCGATAAAAGTATTTGAACCTGAACGGAACATGCAGAAATTCTTTTCTGAATCGGTATTACTCCGGCGGTTGAATATCGACGGAGTAATATATGGATTTGGGGGTTCTCTCTGGTAATCAGGGAAAAAATGGTCTATAATTTTGAACATATTACCATGGAGGAATATTCGTTTGAAGAGGAAGTTATTTCCGGAATTTTTGAAAATTTTTCCATTATAGTGCCCAAAATCTGAAACCCGGTCCGACGTTTCTGAGACACGGACATGCATATTTTTCTTAAAAATCGGAAAGATAATCTTGACAGGCATTTAAAGGGCCTGATACAGACAAGTGAAAGGAGATTCCCATGAACCAGATATCAGAAAAAGAACTGTCTGCTTTAAACGATTTGCTTTCCGGCGAGGAACTGCTGATTAAGAAGTTCCAGGTGTTGGCGGATAACTGCGGCGATGCGGAAATGAAAGCGAAATTCACTGAAATTTCCAACGAGCACAAAGAGCATTTCCGTTCCCTTTACTCCCAGTTAAGCTAACCTTTTTAATTTGAATTTCAAGGAAAATCACAGGTGAAATCAGGAGGAAATTATGCAGCAGTCATTTTATTCAGAAAAAGAAATGTTTGCGGATGCGCTGACCGCAGAAAAAACAGCAACCACATTGTATAACACATTTTCCAATGAATGTGTCCATGACAATGTAAGAAATGCGATTCTGGATTGTCTGGAAAAAGAACACAATATCCAGAATGAAGTCTTTACCATGATGCACGACAGAGGATATTATCCGACACCCTCTGCAGAGCTGCAGAAGGTAGACGAGGCAAAACAGAAGTTTGGACAGTGCATGCAGAGCTTTTAAGGATCAATGTATACAAGTGTTTTTGAAATATCTTTCGTTCAAAAAAGTTTGCGTATGCTATAGGTAAGGAAGAAATCAAGAAATTCTTAAAAATTTTTAAAAAGGATGTTTCCACGGATATAAATTGGCAGTATTTTGTGGAAATATCCTTTTTTTATCTTATATGCGGCCTGATTTTCCATTGCTATTTAAAATAAGATCGGGTATAATAAGTCGTTGAAGAGAATTGCAGAAAGAGGAGGCGGCGCAATGAGTCAGCCGGAAGAAACTGTAATGGAGTGGATTCCGAAACCAGTTACAGAAGAAGAGCAGAGAAATAATTTGAGAAAAGAACAGAGAAAATTAGAAGAAGAACGACGGAATTTTGAACTGGAGAAGAAGGATTTCTATTTTCGCAAAAAGATGGAAGAAAAGCGTCTCACAGAGGAGAAGCGTTTGTTCCAGATGAAATGGAAGATATTAGAAGAAGAGCTGCAGAACTTGGCCCGGGAGAAGCAGGAGACAGCCAAAGAGAAAGAGAGGTATTACCAGAGGAAGGACAGGGGCCGTTCTTACACCGTTACAGGCTCCGGAGAAAATGCGGATATGTTTTTTTCCGGTGTGGACAGTGAGCTTGCCTTGAAGAAACGTTATAAGGAACTGATTAAAATTTATCATCCCGATAACCTTTCAGGGGATACGGGAACCCTTCAGATGATTAATCGAACGTATGATATGTTAAAGAAACAGTTTTCAGCATAGGCGGTAGCAATATGACAAATGTATTAGAATATTTAGAAGAAACTGCCGGGAAATACCCGGAGAAAGAAGCGTTTGCAGATGAGAACAATTCCTGCACCTTTAAAGAACTGCAGGAAAGAGCCAGAAGGATCGGAAGCGCCCTTGCAGGCAGGACAGAACCGGGAAAGCCGGTTGCAGTTTGGATGGAAAAAAGCGTAAATGCCGTTGCGGCTTTTCTGGGAATTGTATATGCCGGCTGTTTTTATGTAATGCTGGATAAAAAGCAGCCTTTGCCGCGCATCCGGCAGATTTTGGATACCCTGGAACAGCCCCTTGTCCTTGCAGACGGGGAACCGGGAAAAGAAAGGGAAAAACTGGAACAGGCGGGAGACGCGGGACGGGGATTTCAGATTCTGGATGGTGAAGAGTTAGAGAAAGAACCGGAAGATGCAGAGATTTTACAGGAAATCCGAAAGAAGATGACGGATACAGCGCCATTGTATGGAATATTCACTTCCGGCTCTACCGGAATTCCCAAGGGAGTGGTGGTCAGCCATCGCTCAGTGATAGATTTTATCAATTATTTTACCGGGAATTTCGGCATTACAGAGCAGGATGTGATTGGAAATCAGGCGCCCTTCGACTTTGATGTTTCCGTCAAGGACATATACAGCGCTTTAAAAACCGGGGCCAGCGTGCAGATTATCCCCAAACGGATGTTTTCTTTTCCCACGCAGCTGTTGGATTTTTTATGTGAGAAAAACGTGACTGCGCTGATCTGGGCCGTGTCTGCCCTGTGTATGGTAAGTGAATTAAAAGGATTTTCTTACCGTGTGCCGAAGGCGGTGAACAAGGTGCTGTTCAGCGGGGAAGTAATGCCGGTGCATCATCTGAATATCTGGCGGCAGTTTTTGCCGGAGGCCATGTATGTGAATCTCTACGGCCCCACAGAAATCACCTGCAACTGTACGTATTATGTGATTGACCGGGAATTTGAGCCGGGAGAGACCATTCCCATTGGCAGTCCCTTTCAGAATGAAAAGGTGTTCCTTTTAGATGAAGCGGACAGGCTTCTGACGGAGCCGGGGCTTCGGGGAGAAATCTGTGTCGGCGGCACAGCTCTTTCCCTGGGCTATTATAACAACCGGGAGCAGACAGAGAAAGCGTTTGTGCAGAATCCTCTGAACCATCAGTATTCAGAGACCATTTACCGCACCGGAGATTTGGGATATTACAATGAACAGGGAGAACTGTGTTACGCTACCCGCAAGGATTTTCAGATTAAGCATATGGGGCACCGGATTGAACTGGGTGAAATTGAGAAAGCCATGGAACAGGCGGAGCATGTCAGCCGCATCTGCTGCGTCTATGATGAAATTTCCGGCAAAATCGTTGCTTTTTATGAGGGCGCAGCGGAAAAGAGAGCCATTGTTAAAAAGCTGCGGGAACTGATTCCGGCTTTTATGATCCCCAATGTGTTCTGCCGGATGGAGAGACTGCCGGTAACCAAAAACGGTAAAATTGACCGGGCAGCCCTGAAAAAATCTTATCAGGAGGAACAGCCATGAAACAGCAGGAGTTAGAATTGATCCTGAAAGAATATCAGACCCCGGCCTATGTGTTTGATTTGGATGCCCTCACCCGGCGGGTGCAGCGGATTTCAGCCTGCCTGAAAAAATCAGGCATTGATTTATGCTACGCCATGAAAGCCAATCCCTTTCTGACAGGGGCGTTGGAGCCTTTGGTGGAGCGGTTTGAGGTGTGTTCGCCGGGAGAATTCCGGATTTGTGAGAAAGAGGGACTTCCCATGGAACGGCTGGTTATTTCCGGCGTGAACAAAGAACGGAAAGATATATTCCGGATGATAGAAGAGAACCAGGGCAGGGGAATATTCACAGTGGAATCCATGCAGCATTTCCGGCTTTTGTCAGAGTGCGCCAGGAAGGCAAAAGTGAAGCTGAAGCTTCTGGTACGCATTACAAGCGGCAATCAGTTCGGCGTTGATTATGAACTGGCCAGACAGATATTCCGGGAACAGGATTTATATCCGGAGCTTTTCCTGCAGGGCATTCAGTATTATTCCGGCACCCAGAAAAAGAAGCTGTCTGTACTGGAGAAAGAGCTTCAGATGCTGGACGCGTTTTGCAGGGAAGTGCAGGAAGAACTGGGCGTGGCAGTTTCAGAACTGGAATACGGGCCGGGGCTTTTTGTGCCTTATTTTCAGTCGGAGCAGGAGGAGCATTTAGAAGAACTTCTGGAGGAGCTGACAGCATTGATTGGCCGGATGGATTTTGCCGGGAAAATCACATTGGAAATGGGAAGGTTTCTGGCGGCGGAATGCGGAAGCTACCTGACCAGGATTGTGGATCGGAAGGAAAACGGCGGACAGATTTACGGCATTGTGGACGGAGGAATCCATCAGTTAAATTATTTCGGACAGACGATGGCCATGAAGCTTCCTTTTGTTCAGCATATTTCCTGTGAACATAAAGCGGCGCAGGAATGTACGCCGGCGAAAGGGGAAGAAAAATGGAACCTCTGCGGATCTTTGTGCACCACGGCAGATGTGATTGTGAAACAGTATCCCCTGACTGACGGGAAGGTGGGAGACGTACTGGTGTTTGAGCGAACGGGCGCCTACTCTGTAACAGAGGGGATCAGCCTTTTTCTCAGCAGGGATTTGCCAAAAGTCCTGTTTTATTCCCGGAAAGAGGGAATCCGCCTGGTGCGGGATAAAATAGAAACAGACAGCATCAATTCAGCAGTTGCTGAAGGATTTGCAGTTTAAAATAAAAATCAGAAAGGATGAAGCATTATGGAACAGTTACTTGAGATTTTGGAGGACATTCAGCCGGATGCAGATTATGAGACATGCGAGACGCTGATTGACGACGGCATTCTGGACTCTTTTGCCATTTTGTCCATTGTCAGCGAACTGCAGGATGAGTTCGGCATTACCATTACCCCGGCAGACATTATACCGGAGAATTTTAATTCCGCCAAAGCATTATATGCAATGGTAGAAAGACTGCGGGCAGAGTAAGAACGGAGGAATCGTTATGTCTTTGATTTCCATGGAGTTTTTACTGTTTGTGATTGCGGCGGTGACAGGATATTACCTGATTCCCCGGAGATTTCAGTGGGTGTGGCTGCTGGCGTTCAGTTATATTTACTATGTCAGCGGGGGAATCCGCGTCACCTGTTTTCTGCTCTTTACCACAGTAACCACTTATTTTGCCGGCAGGTGGATGGAACAGACCGCCCAATCCATGCAGGATAAGAAGGAGGAAAAGAAGAGGAAAAAACAGATACTGGCGGGAACGCTTATTCTGAATTTTGGTGTGCTGGGAGTGCTGAAGTATACGAATTTTATGCTGGACACAATCAGCAGCATAACCGGCGGGGAATTTGAGCCTCTTACTCTTTTGCTTCCCCTTGGAATTTCTTTTTATACCTTTCAGTCTATGGGATATCTTCTGGATGTCTACTGGGGCAGGAGTCAGGCGGAACATAATCTGTTCCGTTTTGCTTTGTTTGTATCCTTTTTTCCTCAGATCTTACAGGGGCCTATCGGCAGGTTCGGCAGTCTGGGCAGGCAGCTGTACGCTTCCCATTCTCTGGACCGAAAGAACATAGAGGGCGGATTTCTGCGGATTCTCTGGGGATATTTTAAGAAAATGGTCATTGCAGACAATGCGGTGATTTTTGTAAATGCAATTTTTGACCATCCGGATCTCTATGACGGACTTGGGATAGTGGGCGTGCTGGCTTACAGCATACAGCTTTACTGTGATTTTTCCGGCGGAATGGATGTGGTGCTGGGCATTGCAAAATTATTCGGAATTCAGCTGGATGAGAACTTTAAACGTCCTTATTTTGCAGTTTCCATTACAGATTTCTGGCATCGCTGGCATATTACCCTGGGAACCTGGATGAAAGATTATGTGTTTTATCCGGCGTCTTTGTCCGGGTGGATGAAAAGCTTCTCCAAGTTTGCCAAGAAAACCTTTGGAAAACAGACCGGACGGACGCTGCCGATTTGCCTTGCCAACCTGATTGTATTTCTGGTGGTGGGCGTCTGGCATGGGGCGGCCTGGAAATTCATTATTTACGGACTTTACAACGGACTGATTATTGCATTCAGCGGGCTGATGGCTCCCTCTTACCGGAAATGGAAAAAGGCCCTGCATATTTCCGATGACAGCAGAGCTTTTCATCTGTTTCAGATATTCAGGACTTTTGTCCTGGTGAATATCAGCTGGTATTTTGACCGGGCGGGGGACGTCAAGACGGCGCTTCTTATGATGAAGCATACATTGACGAAATTTGATCTGCGTCAGATCTTAGAGCCTGGAATTGATGTGGGAGAGGCCAGCGGAACCGCTTATACCATGATAGCCCTTGGGGTAATACTGGGAGGGTGCTTACTGCTGTTTCTTGTAAGCGTCCTTCAGGAGAGAGGGAAGGATTTGACAGAACTATTTATCAGGCAGAACTGGATGGTAAAGGCTTTTGTTTATCTCTGTCTGATTCTGGCGCTGCCTGTGTTTGGACAGCCTTCCGGAGAGGCAGGAGGGTTTATTTATGCGCAATTTTAAAAAATTTCTGCTGCCGGCTGCGCTGATTCTGGCAATTACGGCAGTGAATCTGGGATTGAACTATGCGCTGATTCCCTACAGTTATGTAAGAATCATGATGCATCAAATCCAGACAGAAGAGTACGACACAGTATTTCTGGGAACTTCCCATGGGCTGAACGGGATCAGTCCTAAGGTGGTTTCTGAAAAAACAGGGCAAAATGCCATAAACCTGTGCCTGGGCGGGGAATATCCCAGAGACGCTTATTATCTTCTGCGGCAGGTTTGTGAAAAAAAGAAACCTCAGCGGGTGGTTTACGAGTTGGATTCGGGTTATTTTTGCACGCCGGAGGGACAGAGGGGAGATTTTAACCGTATATTTTATGAAATGCCTTTATCACTGGCAAAAGCGGAGTATTTTTTTGCCAAGGAAAGGGAATTGGATTTTCGTGCCACCCTGTTTCCATGGTTTTATTACAGAGGGCAGTTTCGCGAGATGGAGAGGATCATACAGGTAAAACAGGGAGAGGATTATAAGAATTACGGAGCGGCTGCCTTCAAAAGCGGCGGACAGGAGTTTGCAGACGGCTTTGTGCGCAATGCTCCGGTGCCTGGAGGAAAAGAAGAAAGCGATCTGGAGCTATGGAAAGAAGAAAATAAGAATAAAGACTCTTTCCGGTATTTTGAAAAACTGGCGTCATTCTGCAAAAAGCAGAAGATAGAACTGATTGTGATAACAACGCCTGTTCCGGCAGAAACGCTAAAGAAGTATCAGAAAGAATTTCAGGAGGCGGATGCATTCTTTAGGAAGTATCTGGAAGGACTTGGCCTGGAATACCATAATTACAATCGGGGAGAAAGGAACATTCCGAATTTTGATTACAGTTTGAACGGGTTTAGTGATTATGAAGGGCATATGGATTTTCAGCAGGCGGAAACCTTCAGTGCACAGTTGGCAGAAGATCTCTGGTAGAAGCTTTTAAACATGTTTTAGGGAAGGAAAAGTGTTTTATGAAATGGAATAAATATACGATACAGACCACCACCCAGGCAGAGGATTTTGTCAGCAGCATGTTGGCGGAGCTTGGGATAGAGGGGGTTCAGATTGAGGACAATGTGCCCTTGTCTGCTGAGGATAAGGAAAAGATGTACATTGATATATTGCCGGAGCTTCCCGCAGACGATGGGATTGCATGGGTCAGCTTCTTTCTGGATGCAGAAGAAGAACAGGAAGCGCTGCTGAAACAGGTGAAAGAAGAGCTGGAAGGTTTGAGGCTGTTTGTAGAGCTTGGGGCAGGAACCATCACACAGGGCGAAACCGAGGATAAGGACTGGATCAATAACTGGAAACAGTTTTTTAAGTCCTTTGCCATTGAGGATATTCTGATTAAGCCTGCCTGGGAAGAGGAAACCGGGATGGGAGAGTACCGCTGCGTCATTGAGATTGATCCGGGCACTTCTTTTGGAACGGGAAAACATGAGACGACCCGGCTGTGCATTCAGCAGCTCCGGAACTATCTGAAGCAGGGAGCCCGGGTATTGGACGTAGGCTGCGGAAGCGGGATACTCTCAGTGGTCAGCTTAAAACTGGGGGCAGACGAGGTGACAGGGACGGATATTGATCCTCTGTGCATGACAGCTTCCCGGGACAATATGAACGCCAATCACCTTCCGAAAGAAAAAAGCAGGTTTTTCCAGGGAAATCTGATTGAGGATGAAAAGCTCAGAGAGACGGTGGGCGGCGAATATGACGTGGTAACTGCCAATATCCTGGCGGATATTATTATTCCGCTGACGCCGGTGATTCCGGCCTGTCTGAAACAGGGAGGCATTTACATTACAAGCGGCATTATTGATTTTAAGGAAGCGGCGGTGGCGGATGCAGTCCGGGCGGCAGGATTTACCATTCTGGAAACGGTGCGTTTGGGAGAGTGGGTCAGCATTACAGCCAGAAAAGACTGAGAATCAGCGAAAAGAATGGAGGCAGTCATGTTTCAGTTTTTTGTTGAGCCGGAGCAGATCACAGCAGGCCAGGCAGTGATTACCGGCAGTGATGTAAACCATATCCGGAATGTCCTTCGGATGAAGCCCGGCGGACAGGTTCGGATCAGTAATCAAACAGGCGGAGATTTCCTCTGTGAAATTGCAGAAATCCATCCGGAGCAGATTCTCCTTAACATTTTAGAGCCGTGCCGGGGAACGGAGCTTCCGGTCAAAGTGACGCTGTTTCAGGGGCTCCCCAAAAGCGATAAAATGGAGCTGGTGATCCAAAAAAGCGTGGAGCTTGGGGTCAGCGAAATTGTTCCGGTAGCCATGCGAAACTGTGTAGTGAAGCTGGATGCAAAAAAAGCAGAAAATAAGCGAGCCCGTTGGCAGTCCATTGCCGAAAGCGGCGCAAAGCAGTCCAAACGGAGCATGGTTCCGAACGTGAAACCGGTCTGCAGCTTAAAGGAGGCGGCAGAATACGCGGCGGCTATGGATATGCGGCTCATGCCTTATGAGCAGGCCCGGGGGATGGCCTATACCAGAGAAGTGTTTGGCAGAATAAAACAGGGAGATTCTGTGGGAATTTTTATCGGCCCGGAGGGCGGTTTTTCTTCTGAGGAACTAGAGCTGATGAAAGACCGGGCAGAAATTATTTCTCTGGGAAACCGGATTCTGCGGACAGAAACGGCAGGTCTTGCGGCGATGGCCATGCTGATTTACCAGATGGAGGATTAAAATGGAAGCATATTTTGACAATGCGGCGACCACACGCTGCTCCAACGGGGCAAAAGAAGTGATGATGCAGGTCTTGTCTGTGGATTACGGCAACCCCTCCTCCCTGCACCGAAAGGGCATGGAGGGAGAGAATTATATCAGGGAGGCCAGGAAAAATATCTGCAAAACGCTAAAAGCCGGTGAAAACGAGCTGATTTTTACTTCCGGCGGCACAGAAGCCAATAATCTTGCCATTATCGGCGCGGCCATGGCAAACCGCAGACAGGGGATGCATCTGATTACCACAAAGATTGAGCATCCGGCGGTGGCTGCCCCTATGCGGTATCTGGAAGAACAGGGATTTTCCGTTACCTGGCTGGATGTGGATTCTGACGGCCTCATATCCCTGGAGCAATTGAGAGATGCGGTTACAGAAGAAACCATTCTGGCGTCTGTGATGTATGTCAACAACGAAATCGGAGCTGTGGAGCCTGTGGCGGAGGCTGCAAAGATTATCAAGGAGAAAAATCCATTGGCTTTATTTCATGTGGACGCCATTCAGGCATACGGAAAATATGTGATTCACCCCGGGAAGCTGGGGATTGATTTGATGTCAGTCAGCGGTCATAAGATTCACGGGCCTAAGGGCAGCGGCTTTTTGTATGCAAAAGAAAAGACCAGGTTAAAGCCGGTGATTTACGGCGGAGGACAGCAGCGGGGCATCCGTTCCGGAACGGAAAATGTGCCGGGCATTGCAGGTATGGGACAGGCGGCAAAGGAAGCATATGAAGAATTTGGGAAAAAACAGGAGCATCTCTTTCAGTTAAAAGACGCCTTTCTTTCAGGCATTGCAGATGTGGAATGGGCGAAAATAAACGGGCGGACAGGACGTGACAGCGCGCCTCATATTATAAGCTTAAGCGTAGAGGGAGTCAGGAGTGAAGTGCTGCTCCATGCCCTGGAGAACAAGCAGATTTACGTGTCTGCCGGAAGCGCCTGCGCCTCCAACAAGCCGGCCAAAAGCAGTACGCTGCAGGCAATCGGAGTGAAAAAAGATTTGTTGGAATCTACGGTACGGATTAGTTTCAGTCCGGAAAATACGTTGGAAGAGGTAAATTACTGCCTGGATATATTAAAAGAACTAACGCCCAGGCTTCGGAAATTTACCAGGCATTAGCAGGAGGAATTATGTATAAAGCATTTTTGATAAAATACGGTGAAATCGGTATCAAGGGAAAGAACCGCCATCTGTTTGAGGACGCCTTAGTGCATCAGATTAAGTATGCCTTAAAGCCGGTGGAGGGAGAATTTCTGATTACCAAGGAACAGGGTCGTATTTACATTGAAGCTCTGGGGGAATACGATTACGACGAGGCGATGGAACGTCTGCAGTGCGTCTTTGGAATTGTGGGCATCTGTCCGGTAGTGCTGAAAGAGGAGCAGGGACTGGAGCAGCTGGCAGAAGATGTAATTGAATATTTAAAACAGCGTTATCCGCAGCCGGACATGACCTTTAAGGTGGATACCAGAAGGGCGAAAAAAAGCTATCCCATGACCTCCATGGAAGTGAGCGCGGCCTTAGGCGGGCGGATTCTGGAGGCTTTTCCGGAAATGAAAGTGGATGTCCATCATCCGGAGCTTATGATTCATGTGGAGATCCGCAAAAAAATCAATATCTACTCAGAAATTATTCCGGGGCCTGGCGGAATGCCGGTAGGCACCAACGGAAAAGGAATGCTTCTGTTATCCGGCGGAATTGACAGTCCGGTGGCCGGATACATGATTGCAAAAAGGGGCGTAAAAATTGATGCGGTTTACTTTCATGCGCCGCCCTACACCAGTGAAAGGGCCAGGCAGAAAGTGGTGGATCTGGCCAGAATCGTTGCAAAGTATTCCGGCCCCATCTATCTGAAGGTCGTGAACTTTACAGACATTCAGATGTATATTTACGAAAAATGCCCCCACGAGGAGCTGACGATTATTATGCGGCGCTACATGATGCGGATTGCGGAGTATTTTGCCGTAGAAACCAATTCCCTTGGCCTGATTACCGGCGAGAGCATCGGTCAGGTGGCAAGCCAGACCATGCAGTCTTTAGCCGCCACCAATGAAGTGTGTGAGCTTCCGGTGTACCGGCCTCTGATTGGCTTTGATAAACAGGAGATTATTGCAGTTTCAGAAAAAATCGGCACCTATGAGACCTCCATTCTGCCCTATGAGGACTGCTGCACCATCTTTGTGGCAAAGCATCCCGTGACAAAGCCGAACCTTAAGGTGATCCGGCGTTCGGAAACCCATTTGGAGGAAAAAATCGGGGAACTGGTAAAGACAGCCATTGAGACGGCGGAAACCATAATTGTAGATGCGTTATCCTGAAAAAGAACGGAGCGTTTTTGTTTCATAGGACCACTTTCCTATGAAATAAAAACACTCTCCAAAGGGTAGCATGGAGAGTGTTGCATGTATGCAGTCTGCCTTGATGAAGGGCGCCGGTTTTGCTTACACCAGATATGGTTTCAATGCTTCCAGAATTTCATCAATGTCATTTTCCACATGAATGGCAAGATCAATCGGCTTGGAAAGATCCAGGCTGAAGATACCCATAATGGATTTGGCGTCAATGACATATCTGCCGGAAATCAAATCAAAATCATAGTCAAACTGTGTAATTGCATTTACGAAAGATTTAACCTTGTCGATAGAATTTAAAGAAATCTGTACTGTTTTCATGTAAAATAGCCTCCTTAATATGTTAATATTGGTTTTGCTTGAAATATTTAGCAAATTGTTTTCTATATAGTATCCTCTTTCATGGAAAAAGTCAATGGCGCCATTACCAATTTAGCGGAAAAAACAGAAAAGTTTTTGTTGATTTTCACAAAGCGGCACAGCGGCAGGCATTGGCATCAGCCCTTTGGACCATGAAATACAGGAGAAGAAAGGACATAAAATGAGAAAAGCAGCGTTGCACAATCTGGGATGCAAGGTCAACGCATATGAAACTGACAGTATGCGCCAGATGTTAGAACAGGCAGGATATGAAATTGTGCCCTTTGACGCCATGGCAGATGTTTATGTAATTAACACCTGTTCCGTTACCAATGTGGCAGACCGCAAATCAAGACAAATGCTTCACCGGGCCAGGAAGAAAAATCCAAACAGCGTGGTGGTGGCGGCAGGGTGTTACGTGCAGACTTCCAAAGAGCAGGCCCAGGCAGATCCGGCCATAGACATTTTAATTGGAAATAACAAAAAGCATGAGCTGCCGAAACTGTTGGAGCGGTTTTTCCAGTCCCATACGCCGGAATCGGAACAGGATTTCTGCAGTTCTGTTGCAGATATTGGAAAAGAACGGGAATATGAGGAGCTGAGTATCAGCCGTACCGGAGAACATACCAGGGCTTTTCTCAAAGTGCAGGACGGCTGCAATCAGTTTTGCAGCTACTGCATCATTCCTTATGCCAGAGGGAGAGTGAGAAGCCGGAAAATGCCGGAGGTAATCCGCGAGGTAAAAACCCTTGCCGGGAGAGGATACCGGGAACTGGTGCTGACCGGAATCCACTTAAGCTCCTACGGCGTGGATCTGCAGCCGGAGGACGGCGGAGAAACAGTGGGACTGCTGGATTTAATCCGCAGCGTCCATGAGACAGAAGGAATTGACCGAATCCGTCTCGGCTCTTTAGAGCCCGGAATTGTCACAGAAGAATTTGCAAAAGCATTGTCTGAACTTCCAAAGGTCTGCCCCCATTTTCACCTGTCTCTGCAAAGCGGCTGCGACGCCACTTTAAAAAGAATGAACCGGAAATACACCTGCGCCGAATACAGAGAGAGCTGCCGGCTGCTGCGGAAATATTTCACCCACCCGGCCATTACCACTGATGTGATTGTGGGCTTTCCCGGAGAAACCGAAGAAGAATTTGAACTAACCAGGGAATTTTTAAAACAAATTAATTTCTTTGAAATTCATATCTTTAAATACTCAATGCGGAAAGGAACCAGAGCGGCAGAACTGAAACCCCAGGTGCCGGAGGAAATCAAGGGACAAAGAAGCGACAGTCTGTTTGAGGAGCTCTCTGTTATGAACCGGGAATATCTGAACTGGCATCTGGGCCGGGAACTGGAAGTTCTGATGGAGGAGGAAGTGTCTTTCGGAGGAAAAAAATATTTCCTGGGCCACACCAGGGAATATGTGAAGGCAGCCGTATTGCTGCCGGAGGGAGAAATTCACCGGCTGGAAAATAAACTGGTGAAAGGGAAGGCGGTTTCGATGCTGAAGGAGCATGTTTTGCTGTTAGAGGTGGGGGAATTGCACTGTTAAAGTGGGTGTATCCTTTTTCATGTAAATCAGGCGGTATTTTGGCGAACATTTTGGGGCTGTCGCATTAAGAAGTAAACATACAAGATACAATATTTTGTAAGTAGAAATTATATCATATCTTGTAGTCGTATTTCTTAATGCGACAACCCCGATAGAAATCATACAAAGTACAAATCTGATTCCTGAACAGATGTACAATCAGATTATGAAAAACATGCCCAGAAGTAAATGTTCTGCCTTTCGATACACAGAAAATACCGGATGGCCCTTTCACAAAGCAAACAATTCATGGGCGTTTTTAGTGCAGGCAAAATCCACTGCTTACGGAGACTTGGGAAGGAAGGCTTTCCTGACTTCCCTTGAGCGTGTTTGAAAAATCATTCCCGCCATCTGCATCCCCCACTTAGCGCGATATTTGCGCCAAATTCAGGTTACATAGCCCGCTATGCGCCCTTCATTTGTCACAAATCTCCCACTAAGTGGAGAATACATCTGTCAGAAAGCATTTTTCAAGCCCGCTCTAGCCGCAGTTGGCAGTTAGTTTGCCGAACGCTGCCCTGTTTGCGTGTGAAAGGGGCATCCGATATTTTCGTCCGTATTCGAAGCCAGAATCATTTTCGTCCGTATTCGAAGCCAGAATCATCTTCGTTCATACCCAAAGATAGAATCGTCTCATCCCTAAAGAGCCTATTTCCCCAACAGTCCCTTCCCAATCAAAAACAGAATCATCAACGGCAGAAGATACGTCACATAAACCCGAATCCATCCAGGAATTTTCAATCCATTTCCTGTATTGGCTTCTTTTTGGTAGTTCTCAAATCCCCAGCCCAGGCGGGTTACGCAGAACAGAAGATAGCACAGAGAACCTATAGGCAGAATAAGATTGCTGACCAGAAAATCTTCCAAATCCAGAACCGTACTGCCGTCCCCTAAAGGCTGAAAAGCAGACCACAAATTATAACCAAAGACGCAGGGCAGAGACAAGACTGCGATGACAAAAAGGTTAATCAGGCAGGACTTTTTTCTGCTCCAGTGAAATAAATCCATGCCGCAGGAAATGATATTTTCAAAAACGGCAAGTATGGTGGAAAACGCTGCAAAGGTCATAAAGATGAAAAACAACGTTCCCCAGATCCGGCCGCCGGCCATGCCGTTAAACACGTTGGGCAGCGTGATAAAAATAAGCCCCGGGCCCTGTGCCGGACTGATGTCAAAAGCAAAGCAGGAGGGGAAAATAATCAGGCCGGAAACAAATGCCACAAAAGTATCCAGTATGGCGATGTTTACGGATTCCCCCAACAGACTGTGGGTTTTGTCAATGTAACTGCCGAAGATTCCCATGGCGCCGATACCCAGACTCAGGGTAAAAAACGCCTGGTTCATGGCTGCAGTGACAATTTCCCATCCGCCGGCTTCCTTCATCCGCTGAAAGTTAGGGAGCAGATAGAATTTCAATCCTTCTATGCCGCCCTTTAAGGTGCAGCTATGTACTGCCAGAATCACAATAATGGCCAAAAGCAGCGTCATAAGGACTTTTGTGATTCGTTCCACCCCTTTCTGCAGTCCCATGGAGCAGACGAAAATACCGGCAATTACAATAATCAGCATGGCTCCTGCCAGAATTTTCGGATCTGACAGCATGGACTGAAACAGTTCCTCCACCTGGGCCGTGGTCTTTCCCTGGAATTTTCCAGTGAGCATCCGATAGAAATAATACAGCATCCAGCCGGTTACTGTGGTGTAGAACATCATCAGAAGATAATTGCCGGCCATGCCCAGATATCCGTTCAGATGCCATTTTTGTCCCGGTTTTTCCAACTCCTGAAAACTTTTGATAATGCTTTTCCTGCTTGCCCGGCCTACGGCAAATTCCATAGTCATAACCGGAACCCCCATAATAATCAGAAAGAACAGATAGAAGAGCACAAAGATTCCTCCTCCGTACATTCCTGCAATATAAGGGAATCTCCAGACATTGCCGATTCCGATTGCACAGCCTGCAGACAGCAAAATAAATCCCATCCGCGAACCTAATTTTTCTCGTTCCATTTCAATTGTACCTGGCTGCCCGCATAGACAGCCTCACTCCTTTCCTGGTTCTTCTGCCGGGATGTGAAACAGTGCAGAGTATGCCGGCGGTTAAATATCACAGTATTTTAGCATTTTTCCAGTATGTTCTGGTACTGCAGAGAACGCTTTATATTTGGATACGGACGGAATCTCCATCTGCTGTGATTTTAACTGCAAGAGCCATACATTCCCAAAACGGCAGATTATGTTTACTATATCATATGACAGGGAAGAAAGGAAGTAATAACTTGAAAACATGAGAATAATTGATATTGCGGCGAATATTTTTACAATATAAAAGTACTGGAACCGCTCTGTTTCAAACGATTCCAGTACTTCAGGGTTGGGCTATTTAATTATAGCTAACAGCTCGTAGGGGAATCGAACCCCTGTTTCCGCCGTGAGAGGGCGGCGTCTTGACCGCTTGACCAACGAGCCATGTTCTGTAGGTGTAACTCAGCAACAAACTCATTATATCTTCACTCCTTCAAAAAGTCAAGCATTATTTTTAAAATTTTACAAATTTTTCTTTTCAGGCGTTTGCCTTAAAAATATTTCCAATTTCCCTTGCATTTACCATTGTGAAGTGCTATCATAAATACGATAACATGATAATCATCAGACTTGAGAGTGGGCAAAGCCCACTCTCAATTTTATGTAAGCCGGCAGGGTCTGATATAAAATAGGAAGAAAGAAGGTGCGTAAATGTCGAGAAAAGAAATGTATGAGCAGCGGACAGAAGAACTGCTGCTTCCAATCATAGAAGAGTACCAGTTTGAACTGGTAGACGTGGAATATGTGAAAGAAGGCGGAAACTGGTATCTGAGAGCTTATATTGATAAAGAAGGCGGAATCACGGTAGACGACTGCGAACTGGTCAGCAGAAGAATGAGTGATTTGCTGGATGAAAAGGACTTTGTGGAAGAGTCCTATATTTTTGAAGTCAGCTCTCCAGGGCTGGGCAGGCCCTTAAAGAAGGAAAAGGATTATCAGAGAAGCTTAGGGAAAGAAGTGGAAATCCGGACTTACAAAGCCATAGAGAAAGAAAAAGAATTTTATGGACTCTTAAAATCATATGATGAAACTACGGTAACAATAGAAATGGAAGAAGACAAGGAAATGATATTTGCAAAAACAGATATTGCATTGATTCGCCTGGCTTTTGATTTTTAAAATGCGTCAAATAAGAAGAACACTTTTCAGGAGGATAAAAAAATGAACAACGAGTTATTGGAAGCGTTAACCATATTGGAAAAGGAAAAGGACATCAGCAAAGACACGCTGTTGGAAGCCATTGAGAATTCCTTGATTACCGCATGTAAAAACCATTTCGGCAAATCTGACAATATTAAGGTAAATATCAACCCGGAAACATGTGAGTTCCATGTATATGCAGAAAAAACCGTAGTAGAAGAGGTAGAGGACCCGGTATTGGAAATCAGCGCAGGCAATGCGAAAATGATCAATTCCAAATATGAAGTGGGAGACATTGTAAACGTTGAAGTGAAATCCAAAGAGTTCGGCCGGATTGCCACACAGAACGCCAAGAACGTCATTCTGCAGAAAATCCGGGAGGAAGAACGGAAGGTGCTGTTTGAACAGTATTACGGCAAGGAAAAGGACGTAGTGACCGGAATTGTACAGCGGTATGTGGGCAAAAACATCAGTATTAATCTGGGAAAAGTAGATGCCATTTTAAGTGAAAATGAACAGGTAAAGAGCGAAGTGTTTCAGCCCACCGAGCGGATTAAGCTCTATATCCTGGAGGTAAAATCCACTTCTAAGGGGCCGAAAATCCTGGTATCCAGAACCCACCCGGAATTGGTAAAGCGCCTCTTTGAATCCGAGGTAACAGAAGTGAAGGACGGCATTGTGGAAATCAAAAGCATTTCCAGAGAAGCCGGAAGCAGAACGAAAATCGCAGTATGGAGCAATGACCCGGACGTAGATCCGGTGGGAGCCTGCGTGGGCTTAAACGGAGCCAGGGTCAATGCCATCGTCAATGAGCTGCGGGGAGAAAAAATTGACATTATTAACTGGAGCGACAATGCGGCCATGCTGATTGAGAACGCATTAAGCCCTGCAAAGGTAATCTCCGTAATTGCAGATGCAGAAGAAAAGACCGCCAAAGTGGTAGTGCCGGATTATCAGTTATCCCTGGCAATTGGAAAAGAAGGACAGAACGCAAGGCTTGCCGCAAGGCTGACCGGTTTTAAAATTGACATTAAGAGTGAAACCCAGGCCAGAGAAGCCGGAGATTTCATGGATTATGAAAATGACTATGAGGAGTATGAAGAGGATCTGGAGTTCGAAGAGAATCCGGATTACGAAGCAGATGCAGCGTACGAAGAAAATTCTGTATACGAAGAAGATGCAGTATACGAGGATGATTCCGACAGCGAAGATGAGGACAGAACAAATGAGTAAGAAGATCCCTATGCGCCAGTGCGTAGGCTGCGGCGAAATGAAAAGCAAGAAAGAACTGCTGCGGGTTATACGGACAGCGGAGGACGAAATCCTTCTGGATGCAACCGGAAGGAAAAACGGAAGGGGCGCGTATCTTTGTCCCAATGAGGAATGTCTGAAAAAGGCAGTCAGGGCAAAGGGACTGGAACGTTCCTTAAAGACAGCCATACCCAAAGAGATTGTAGAGAATCTGACAAAGGAGATGGAAGGGATTGCAGCAAGATAGAATACTGTCCACACTTGGCCTGGCCATGAAAGCCGGCAAAATAGCCAGCGGAGAATTTTCTACAGAGAAAGCAGTGAAATCCCACCGGGCATTTCTTGTGATTGTATCAGTAGAAGCATCGGAAAATACGAAGAAAATGTTTCGCAATATGTGTTCCTTCTATCAGGTTCCCATGTATTTGTATGAATCCAAAGAGACGTTGGGCCGCGCAATCGGAAAGCAGTACCGGGCAAGCCTTGCGGTATTGGATGAGGGATTTGCAAAAAGCCTGATAGAGAAATTGAAAATAGCAGACAAAACGGAATAACGGAGGTAGTACCTATGGCAAAAGTCAGGATTTATGAAATTGCAAATGAATTAAAAATACAGTCCAAAGATGTAATCGAGTTTTTAAAAGAAAAAAATATTATTAAAAAGACGGCAAGCAGCGCCATAGAAGATGACGTGATCGATATGGTCAGAGGAAAATTTACCGGAGGAAAAAGCGAAAACAGAAAGCCCCAGCCGGAATCTGCGGGACAGTCTTTTGGAAAGAGTAAAGAGGAACCAGTGAAAACAGAATCAATCAAAACAGAAACAGCGCAGACAGCAAAAACAGAGCCGGAAAAGGCAGTAACAGCCAAAGCTGAATCACAGCAGGCAAAAGGGAATAAGACAGAAGCAGGAAAGGCTTCAGAGGACGGAAAAGAAGAAGTGGAACGCCCCAGGAAAAAATCCAGTATTACGGCGGTTTATAATCCCCAGAACAGCAAAACAGCTCCGAGACGCCAGTCAAGGCCCCAGGGAGACAGAAATGATCGGAATGACAGAAATGATCGAAATGAAAGAAATAACCGTCCCCAGGGAGACAGGAATAACCGTCCCCAGGGAGACAGAACCGGCCGTCCTCAGGGAGACAGGCAGAATAACCGTCCTCAGGGAGACCGTCAGCCAAGGCAGGACAGAGCTTTTAAACCCCAGGAAGACCGTCAGTCAAGGCCCCAGGGAGACAGAAATGACAGGAACGATCGGAATGACAGAAATGATCGGAATGAAAGAAATAACCGTCCCCAGGGAGACAGGAATAACCGTCCCCAGGGAGACAGAAACAACCGTTTCCAGGGAGACAGAAATAACCGTCCCCAGGGAGACAGGAATAACCGTCCCCAGGGAGACAGAAACAGCCGTCCTCAGGGAGACAGAAACAACCGTCCTCAGGGAGACAGAACCGGCCGTCCCCAGGGAGACAGAAATAACCGTTCTTTCCAGAATGGACGTCCCGGACAGAAAAACCGTTTTGAACAGGAAATTAATAAGCTGAATCAGAACAACAGTTCCGGTTCCATGGAAGAAACCAGAGGAAAAGAAAGCCGGGAACGTGACAGCCGCAAAGGAAATAACCAGCGTCATGAGAAAGAACTGATGGGTAAGAAAAAGGAACGTTTCGATAATCTGGAGAAAAAGACCAGAGGAAAGAAACCGCAGCAGCAGCCCAAACCGCAGCAGAAGGAAGAAGAAACGATAAAAACCATTACCATTCCGGATAAAATGACCCTCAAAGAACTGGCTGACCGGATGAAAATTCAGGCGTCTGTGATTATCAAAAAGCTGTTTTTACAGGGAACCATGGTGACCGTCAACAGCGAAATAGATTTTGCCACAGCCGAAGAAATTGCATTGGAATATAACTGCATCTGCGAGCAGGAAGAAAAAGTGGATGTAATCGCAGAGCTTCTGAAGGAAGAAGAAGAGGATGTATCCGTTCAGGTAAAACGTCCGCCGGTAGTCTGCGTGATGGGTCACGTAGACCATGGAAAAACGTCTCTGCTGGACGCTATCAGAGATACTCATGTCATCGATCGGGAAGCAGGCGGAATTACCCAGCATATCGGCGCTTATATGGTGGAATGCAACGGGGAGAAAATCACATTCCTGGATACCCCGGGCCATGAGGCATTTACCGCCATGCGTATGCGGGGCGCAAACGCAACGGATATTGCAATTCTTGTGGTGGCGGCAGACGACGGCGTAATGCCTCAGACCGTAGAGGCCATCAGCCATGCCAAAGCGGCAGGAGTGGAAATTATTGTGGCAATCAACAAGATTGATAAGCCCAGCGCCAATATTGAACGGGTGAAACAGGAGCTTGCAGAATATGAGCTGATTCCGGAGGACTGGGGCGGAAGCACGATTTTTGTACCGGTATCCGCCCATTCCCATGAAGGAATCGACAACCTGTTGGAAATGATACTTCTGACAGCGGAAATCAGTGAGCTGAAGGCAAATCCGAAACGAAACGCAAGAGGACTTGTGATTGAAGCCCAGCTTGATAAGGGCCGGGGCTCCGTAGCTACGATTTTAGTGCAGAAAGGTACGTTGAAAGTCGGCCAGCCCGTTGCCTGCGGAAGCTGCTATGGTAAAGTGAGAGCCATGATTGACGATAAAGGCAGAAGGGTGAAAGAAGCAGGCCCCTCCACGCCGGTGGAAATATTAGGCTTGAATAATGTGCCCAATGCCGGGGAAATCTTTGTATGTACAGATTCAGAGAAAGAGGCCAAGAGTTTTGCGGAAACCTTTATTTCCGAAGGCCGCGAGAAGATGCTTGAGGATACCAAATCCAGAATGTCGCTGGATGATCTCTTCTCCCAGATCCAGTCCGGAAACATCAAGGAGCTGCCGATTATTGTAAAAGCAGACGTACAGGGTTCTGTGGAAGCGGTAAAACAAAGTCTGATGAAATTGTCCAATGAAGAAGTGGTGGTAAAAGTCATCCACGGCGGCGTGGGAGCCATCAATGAGTCCGACGTAAGCCTGGCTTCCGCTTCCAATGCGATTATCATTGGATTTAACGTGCGCCCGGATGCCACCGCCAAGGCTACCGCAGAACGGGAAGGCGTAGACATGCGTCTGTATAAAGTCATCTACAATGCCATTGAAGACGTACAGGCGGCAATGAAAGGAATGCTTGATCCGGTATTTGAGGAGAAGGTTCTGGGCCATGCGGAGGTGCGCCAGATATTTAAATCTTCCGGAGTAGGAAATATTGCAGGCTCTTATATTTTGGACGGCGTGTTCCAGAGAGGATGCAAGGTCCGCATTTCCAGAGAGGGAGAACAGATTTTTGAAGGAGATTTGGCATCCTTAAAGCGATTCAAGGATGATGTGAAAGAAGTAAGAGCGGGATATGAATGCGGACTGGTATTCGAAGGATTCAGCGATATTCAGGAACTGGACATTGTAGAGTCCTATATTATGGAAGAAGTGCCGCGTTAAGACAGAAAGGCAGAATATGAGGAAAAACAGCATTAAGAATACAAGAGTCAATGAAGAAGTGTTAAGGGAGCTGAGCAATATTATCCGCGGGGAAATCAAAGATCCGCGGATCAATCCCATGACTTCTGTTGTGGCCGTGGAGGTAGCGCCGGATTTAAAGAGCTGCAAAGCCTATATCAGCGTGTTTGGGGACGAAGAATCCCAGGAATCCACACTGGCAGGTTTAAAAAGCGCGGAAGGATATATCCGCAGCAAGCTTGCCAGAAATATCAATCTAAGAAATACGCCGGAGATTCGTTTTGTACTGGATCAGTCCATTGAATACGGCGTCAATATGTCAAAACTGATTGACGATGTAAACAGACAGGGAGAGCGTTGAGTATGAAAGATTTAGCATCTGAGCTGGCACAGGTGAAAACAGTTGCCATTGCCGGCCATGTAAGGCCGGACGGCGACTGCACAGGCTCCTGTCTGGCAACGTATAATTACATTACCGCCTGGTTTCCGGAGATTCAGGCAGATGTCTATCTGGAGCCTATTCCGAATATTTTTAAATTTTTAGCCCATGCAGATAAGATTCACAACAGCTGTGAAAGCGATCAGGTATATGATCTCTGTATTGTGCAGGACTGCGGAGACGCCGGCCGCCTGGGAGACGCTGTCAGGTATTTTAACACGGCGAAAAAAACCATCTGCATCGACCATCATGTGAGCAACGACAGCTTTGCAGATGAAAATTATATTTTTCCCCAGGCAAGCTCTACGTCGGAGCTGATTTTTGAACTGATAGAGAAAGAGAAGATTACAAAAGAAATTGCAGAATGCATTTACGTGGGCATGGTGCACGATACCGGAGTGTTCCAGTATTCCTGCACCTCTGCAAAAACCATGAATGCGGCCGGAGTTTTAATGGAAAAGGGCATCAATTTCAGTAAAATTGTAGATGACACCTTCTATACAAAGACTTTTGCCCAGAATAAAATACTGGGCCAGGCATTGTTAAACAGCAGCCTCTTTTTAGACGGCAGGGTAATTGCGTCGGCAGTTACCAGAGAGGAAATGGAGCGGTATCAGGTATTGCCGAAGCATCTGGAAGGAATTGTCAGTCAGCTTCGGGTGACCAAGGATGTGGAACTGGCCATTTTTCTCTACGAGAATGCAGACAAGTCCTGGAAAGTCAGCCTGCGTTCCAACGGAAAAGTCAATGTGGCTGAACTGGCCATGAAATATCAGGGCGGCGGTCATGAAAGGGCGGCCGGAGCCACCATGGAGGGCAGCTCCGAAGAGATTATTGCAGCCCTTTGCAGAGACGCCCAGGGGGCAGGAGTCTATGAATGATTAATGGAATAATCAATGTGTACAAGGAAAAAGGATTTACCTCCCACGACGTGGTGGCAAAGCTGAGGGGAATCTTGAGACAGAAGAAAATCGGCCATACCGGAACACTGGACCCTGAAGCGGAAGGGGTGCTTCCGGTCTGCCTGGGAAAAGCAACCAGGGTCTGCGATATGCTGACAGAAAAAGACAAGGTATATGAAGCGCAGCTTTTACTTGGAACTGCCACAGATACCCAGGATACCACAGGAACCGTTCAGTCCAGGCGTCCCGTAACCTGCTCCCAGGAGGAGGCAGAAAAGGCCATTTTGTCATTTGTTGGTGAATACGATCAGCTTCCGCCCATGTATTCCGCATTGAAAGTCAACGGTAAGAAGCTCTGTGATCTGGCAAGGGCGGGAATTGAGGTGGAGAGAAAGCCCAAAACTGTGACGATATTTTCTATCCGTATTCTGGAGCTGTCATTGCCGAGGGTGCGCATGGAAGTCCACTGTTCCAAAGGCACCTACATCCGGACGCTGTGCCATGACATCGGAGAAGCCTTGGGCTGCGGCGGATGTATGGAATCCTTGCTCCGCACCAGAGCGGCGGGCTTTGTACTGGAAGATGCCAGAAAGCTGGGAGAGATTGAAGAACTGGTTCACTCTGTCAGGGCCGGCGGCCGGGTTCAGCCGGAAGAGAGAGCCGGCAGCCAGGTTCAGCCGGAAGAGAAAGCCAGCGGCCGGATTCAGCCGGAAGAGAGAGCCGGCAGCCAGGTTCAGCCGGAAGAGAAAGACGGCGGCCGGATTCAGCCGGAAAATACCGGCAGCTTTCAGCAGGAATTAACAGAAGAAGATTTGCCGGAACTGGTAAAGCATACAGATTACGTTTTCCGGCAGTATCCGGAGGTTTCCGTAAAACCGGAGTTTCGCAAGCTGCTGCTTAACGGAAATCCTTTAAAGCCCCAGTGGATGACGGCATGGAAACCGGAATATCAGGAAACGATTTTCAGGGTTTATGATGAATGCGGGGTATTTACCGGAATTTATCAGTGGGAGGAAAGCCGAAAGGATATCAGGCCGGTTAAAATTTTAAGGTAGGACAGAAAAATGGAATACATAAAGCAGAGTATCACCTTTGAAATTAAGGAACCGACGGTGCTGTCTTTGGGAAAATTTGACGGGCTGCACCGGGGACATGAGCTGCTGATGGAGTACATGGCAGAGAAGAAAAAAGAGAGAACAGAGTTAAAAGCGGTGATTTTTACCTTTGACATACCGCCCCGGGGACAGTTTTCCAATGTTCCGGCCCAGGTGCTCACCACCAATCAGGAAAAGATGAAGCTTTTTGAAAGCATCGGAATTGACTATCTGATTGAGTGCCCCTTTACCAGGGAAATTATGTGTATGGAGCCGGAGACTTTTATTGAGAAGATAGCCCTTCAGCTCAATGTGAAATATATGGTGGTGGGAACGGATTTCCGGTTCGGCCATAACCGCCGGGGAGATTACCGCCTGCTGCAGCAATTTGCAGAAGTTTACGGATATGAAGTCAAAGTGGTGGATAAAATGCAGGAGAAGGGCAGGGATATCAGCAGTACCTTTGTGCGGGAAGAAATTGCCGCAGGGCATATGGAAAAGGCAAATGAGCTTTTGGGGTATGAATTTTTCGTGGAAGGCACAGTCCTTCACGGGAAAAAGCTTGGCAAAGCAGTCCTTGGAATTCCAACCATCAATCTGCTGCCGCCCAGGGACAAGCTGCTGCCGCCGTTCGGAGTATATGTGACGCTGACGCAAAGGCAGGGGAAGCAGTATCCGGGCATTACCAATGTGGGCTGCAAACCTACCATTGAAGGGGAGAACCCCACAGGGGTGGAAACCCATCTTTTTGACGTTTCAGAAGAAATGTACGGAGAAGAGGTAAAGATAAGTTTTCTGACCCGGGTGAGGGAGGAGCGTAAATTCCCGAATCTGGAAGCGCTGACTGCACAGATGAATCAGGATATTCAGTTTGGGAAGGATTATTTTCGCGCCGGACGGAAATCCTGACTGCACAGATGAATCAGGGGTTTCCGTTTGGAAGAACTATTTTAATACCAGAGAAAAGAATGGGGCCGTCCCATTAAGAAGTAAACACACAAGATACAACATTTTGCAAATAGAAATAATACCATATCTTGTAATTGCATTTCTTAATGCCACAGCCCCGCAGGAATAAAGGGAGAACAGCATGGAATTGATATTAACATTGCTTGGGGGCCTTGGTTTATTTTTATTCGGAATGAGTTTTATGAGCCAGGGTTTGCAGAAAGCAGCGGGAGCAAAGCTCAGGACAATCTTAGAGGCGATGACGAAGAATAAGATCATTGCTGTTTTGTTCGGCGCATTGTTTACTGCGATTATTCAGTCATCGGGAGCCACTACCGTTATGGTAGTCAGTTTTGTAAATACCGGGATTATGACGCTGGCCCAGTCAGTAGGCATTATTTTCGGCGCCAACATCGGTACAACGATTACATCCCAGCTTGTAGCATTTAACCTGACAGGGATTGCGCCGCTGATTCTGTTTGTGGGAGCCGTATTTATGATGTTTGGAAAACGGCCCATGGTGAAGAAAGTGGGAGAGGTAATTCTGGGATTCGGCGCATTATTTATGGGCATCAGCATGATGAAGGATGCTATGTCCGGCCTGCGTGAATACCAGAATGTGCTGAATATTCTGGGAAGCCTTGACAATCCGTTCCTTGGAATACTTCTCGGAACCGCCATAACCGTTGTTGTCCAGAGCTCTTCCGTGACTGTAAGTATCCTTCTGCTGATGGCAAGCCAGGGACTGGTGGATCTTTCCGTCTGCTTTTATGTGGTGCTGGGCTGTAATATCGGTTCCTGTACGCCGGCAGTACTGGCCAGTCTGGACGCCAAGAAAGACGCCAAGCGCGCGGCTCTGATCCATGTGATGTTCAATGTATTCGGCATGGTGATTATCGGAATTCTTCTGGCCTTTGGAATGGAGTATTTTGAAAACTTTATTTTACGTATTTCCGGCTCTGATGTGGGACGGTGCGTGGCTAACGCAGATTCTTTGTTTAAGATATTCCAGACCCTGATGTTCCTGCCGCTGTCAGCCCAGTTTGTTGCGCTGACCAGAAAGCTGATACCCGGGGAGGACGCCCAGAGCGAAGGATACCAGCTTCTCTATATTGGAAAGCAGAATATTTTCTCCCCATCTACTGCAGTGGTGGAAACTACCCAGGAAATCGAGCGGATGGCCACGCTGGCAAGCGAAAATCTGAAGCTTTCCATGGAAGCGTTTTTTGAAGGAGACAAGGAGAAAATTTCCAGAGTCTATGAGACAGAGAAGCAGATTGATTTCTTAAGCCATAAGCTGACGGATTATCTGGTAAAAATCAACCAGCTGCAGCTTCCGGTGGTGGATGCAAACCGGATCGGCGGCCTGTTTCATGTGGTAAGCGACATTGAACGAATCGGAGATCACGCAGAAAATTTCGCAGATTTTGCAGTGAAATGCCAGGAGGAAAATCTGGATTTTACTAAAAAAGGCACAAAGGAGATTCAGGAAATGCATCACAAAACCATGATAATTCTGGAAAAGGCCATGGAGATGTTTGTGACGCTGGATGAAAAGAACCTTCCGGATATTCTGGCGCTGGAGGATGACATTGATCATATGGAGCGGGAACTGCATCAGAATCATGTGAAACGGATGTCAAAAGGGAAATGTTCTCCCATGTCCGGCATTGTTTTTACGGATATGGTAACCGGATTGGAGCGTGTGGCGGATCATGCCACCAATATTGCATTTTCCATTCTTGATAACGATCCGGAGGAGCGGAGCGCTGTTTTGTAGATAACTGCTATTTTCAGAAGGGAAAGTCCAGATAAGAACTGTGAAGATTGTACAAATATTACATAAATATTACGGCCTCCTTGACAATGTAATTTTCGGTTGATATAATTTACACATACTAGTAAACATGTATTTATTTTAGTAAAAAGCAGATAACACAGGAAAATAGAAGATACAGAATTGTCTGGGAGGTCAAGATGAAGAAAAGTGAGTTCAGAAGAGTAATTGCAGCATGTATGACAGGAGCAGTTGTATTTGGGGCAGTTCAGATGCCGGTGAAGGCAGCCGGGAACATGGAGGCGGGAGTCACAGCCATGTTAAGCCAGAGTCTTACGGCGGAAACAGACGGGGCGGCTGAAGAGCCTGCGGCTCCGGCTACTGTGTGCGGTTACACGAATCTGGGAATTGCCCAGGTGGAGAATCATTTGAATATTCGGGAGGGCGCCGGAGAAGAGTATGATCTGGTGGGTAAGCTGCCGGTGGACGCCGGGTGCGAAATCTTATCCCAGGAGGGAGAATGGTTTCAGATTCAGTCCGGTAAGGTAACCGGATATGTGAAGGGCGAATATCTGCTGACAGGCCAGGAAGCAGCGGCCCGTGCAGATGAAGTGAAGTCCATTGTTGCAACTTCTGCGACACAGACTTTGAATGCAAGAGTAGAACCCAATACAGACTGTTCCATCTGGACGATGATTGCAGAAGGAGAAGAACTCCAGATGATAGAGGATCAGGGCGACTGGCTGAAGGTAGATGTGGACGGCGACGAATGCTATGTGGCAAGAGAGTTTGTAGAGCTTTCCGAACAGCTTCCCAAGGCGATGACCATGACGGAGATCCGCTATGGAGAAGGTATTTCTGATGTCCGCGTAGACATGGTTCAGTATGCGTGTCAGTTTGTAGGAAACCGGTATGTCTGGGGCGGTACAAGCCTTACCAACGGTGTGGACTGTTCCGGGTTTACCATGAAGATTTATGAGAAATACGGCATTTATCTGCCTCATTCCTCCAGTGCGCAGTCTGGATATGGGACAAGAATCAACCCCAATGAAGCGAAACCGGGAGACCTGTTCTTCTACGGAAACGGCGGCGGTATCAACCATGTGGCAATGTACATCGGCAACGGACAGGTAGTGCATGCAAGCTCTGCCCGGACGGGAATTAAGATTTCCAATGCCTTTTACCGTTCCCCAATCTGCGTCACAAGACTGATCAGTGATTAAGGATTTGGCCGTATTTGTACACAATAATAACATATAAGAGATTAGAAGGGGCTGTTGCAAACTGCAGCTATATACAAAATATGGATGAGAACTTTGAGTTCTGAATGCCATATTTTGTATATAGAAGCTATTTGCGGCAGTCTCTTTTGCGTTACCCTGTAATATTTTTTATATATTTCGGTAAAAAATGCAGCGGAACACAAACAGAAATCATTCTTATGGTATTTTACTATTGATAATCATTATCATTTGTGGTACTATCTGTAGTGATAGAAGAAGAGAATCGAGGTTTACAATATGACAATACTGGACGGTACCATCCATTGTGCGTACACAGTGACAGACATTTCCATGGAAGAGAATATTATGCGCCGCCTGGAATCCCTGGGCATTAACAGCGGCACCAGGCTGCTGCTGATGAACCGGAAACGGAACGGCACAGTGATTATCAAGGCGCGGGGAACCCGCTGGGCAATCGGAAGAGACATTGCAGTGGGAATTCTGGTTCAGCCGGCAGAGGAGGAAATGTCAGATGGAAGTAATTAGAGTTGGATTTGTGGGAAACCCCAATTGCGGAAAAACCACATTGTTTAATGCATATACCGGTGCGAACCTGAAGGTGGCTAACTGGCCCGGAGTTACCGTGGAAAAAGTGGAAGGAGAGACGAGTTATAAGGGGCAGAAGCTGAAATTAATTGATTTGCCGGGGATTTACAGCCTGACGTCTTATTCCATTGAGGAGAAGGTCTCCCGGCGGTGCATTATGAAGCATGAGGTGGACGTGATTGTAAATGTGGTAGACGCCTCTGCCCTGGAACGGAATCTGTATCTGACCATGCAGCTGCTGGAACTGGGAAAGCCGGTTATTCTGGCATTGAACATGATGGACATTGTAGAAGAGCGGGGGATGGAAATTGATCTGCACCGCCTGCCGGAAATGCTGGGGGGAATTCCGGTGGTGCCTGTTTCGGCAAGGAAAAGAAACGGACTGGATGTGCTGCTTCATGCAGTGGTGCATCATTATGAAGAAAAGCACCGGCCGGAAATTGTCACCTATCAGCCGATGATAGAAGAGAAGATCCGCCTGCTGGAGCCGGAATTAAAACAGAAATACCAGATACTGGAAAATCCCCGCTGGTATGCATTGAAGCTGTTGGAGCGGGATTCGGAGATTGAAGAGCTGTATCCTCTGGAGCTGCCAGAGGTGCTGGACAGAAGTTATGAAAAAGACATTATCAATCAGAAATACGACTACATAGAAGAAGTGCTGGAGGATACTTTATTTTATAAATCAGAGAAAGCCGCATTTACCGACAGGGTTGATGAAATACTGACCCATCCCATCTGGGGAATGCCGATTTTCTTCGGAATTATGGCGGTGGTTTTCTTTCTGACCTTTTTCGTGGGAGATGCGTTAAAGGGCGGGTTTGAAGTGATTCTGGATACGGCGGCCAATGGCGTTTTGCATTTGATGGAGAGCATTCATGTGGCTGACTGGATGATTTCCCTGGTGGTGGACGGCATTCTGGCGGGAGTTGGAGGAATCCTGACCTTCCTTCCAAATATTTTTATCCTGTTTCTGGCTCTTGCCATGTTGGAGGACAGCGGCTATATGGCAAGGGTGGCCTATGTGATGGATGGACTGATGGGGCATTTAGGCCTGTCCGGCAAGGCGTTTCTGCCTATGGTTCTGGGATTCGGCTGCACTGTTCCTGCGGTAATGGCCACAAGGGCATTGGAGAAAGAATCCGACCGAAGGCGTACGATACTCATCACGCCTTTTATGTCCTGTTCCGCAAGGCTTCCCATTTATGTGCTGTTTGCGGATATGTTTTTCGGAAAATACGCGATGTTTGCAGCCCTTTCCATGTATTTTATCGGAATGGCGGTGGCAATTATCGCTGCATTGATGATTCATCGTGTGGAAACCCACCGGTCTCATCATACCCTTTTAATTGAACTGCCGGAATATAAAACGCCCAATGCCAGAACCATTGCCATTTATGTCTGGGAGAAAGTGAAAGGGTATCTGACGAAAGCGGGTACTACGATTTTCATTGCCTCCATTATTATCTGGTTTCTTTTGAATTTCGGTATCCACGGCATGGTAACGGAAGTTTCCGAAAGTTTTGGCGCAATTTTGGGCCATTGGATGGAGCCGATTCTTGCTCCGGCGGGACTGGGCATGTGGCAGATTGGAGTGGCTTTGATATCCGGTATTTCTGCCAAGGAAGTGGTGGTCAGCAGCTTTTGCGTGCTGTTTGGAATCAGCAATGTGAATTCCGCATCAGGAATGACAGCGCTGCTGGGACGGCTTGCAGAAGTTGGCTTCGGCCCTCTGAATGCCTACAGCATGATGATTTTCTGCCTTTTGTACGTTCCCTGCGCAGCAACCATCGGAACCATTAAGAAAGAAACAGGCTCTGTGAAGTTTACATTAAAGATGCTGATATTCCAGATGGTTCTTGCCTGGCTTGCAGCTGTGCTGACCTACCAGATTGGAAGTTTGTTGGGGTAAGCTTTTTGGAAAGTATTTTCTGAAAAACAAGGCAGAATTCTCTTGCAGTGCCGCCACAGGCATGTTAAACTATTAACAAACAAAAAAGAGAGAGGTAAAATACGATGTATGCTGATGAAAATGTAATTAGAATCAAACATGATGTACTTTACGAAGTGGCAAAGCTGGCATTTGCAGGAGAACTGGATGCAAAAAGAGATCACATTGCAATGGAGCTGATTCCGGGGCCCACGCCTAAATTCCGCTGCTGTATCTACAAAGAGCGTGAAATTATCCGCCAGAGGGTACGGCTTGCAGAGGGGAAGGCTCCCGGGTCTGTGGATGACGGGAATATTATTCAGGTTCTCAAGTCTGCCTGCGAGGACTGTCCCATTTCCAGTTACACAGTGACAGAGAACTGCCAGAACTGTATTGGAAAGGCATGTATCAACGCCTGCAAATTCGGCGCCATTGAAATGGGCAGGGAGCGTTCCCATATTGACGCCTCCAAATGTAAAGAGTGCGGAAAGTGCGCTCAGGCATGTCCCTACAATGCCATTGCCCATCTGAAACGCCCCTGTAAATTCAGCTGCCCGGTGGATGCAATTACATACGATGAGCACGGAATTTCTATCATCGACAAGGAGAAATGCATTCGCTGCGGAAAATGTATTCACAGTTGTCCCTTTGGCGCCATCGGCTCTAAGACCTTTATCGTGGATGTGGTGGAAGCGTTAAAATCCGGTAAGAAAGTATACGCAATGGCAGCGCCGGCAACAGAAGGCCAGTTCGGCGCAGATATTACCACCGCAAGCTGGAAGAAAGCCATGAAGGAAATGGGCTTTGAAGATTTCTATGACGTTGGATTAGGCGGCGACATGACAGCGGCTTATGAAGCGGAAGAGTGGGCGGAAGCATACCAGGAGGGCAAGAAGAAAGTGACTTCCTGCTGTCCGGCATTTGTCAACATGGTCCGTCTCCATTATCCGCAGCTGGCAGACTGCGTATCTACCACAGTTTCTCCCATGTGCGCAGTATCCCGTCTGATTAAGGCCCAGGAACCGGACGCGGTAACCGTATTTATCGGGCCCTGCCTTGCCAAGAAATCAGAAGTAGTGGATCAGAAGATCCCGGGAAATGCAGATTATGTTTTGACTTACAGTGAAATCCGCGCGATTATGAAGGCGAAAAACGTTACACTGCAGCCATGTGAGAATGAGGATCAGATTGCTTCTGTCTACGGCAAGCGTTTTGCCAACTCCGGCGGAGTAACCGGAGCTGTACTGCAGAGCTTAAAAGAATCCGGCCATGAGATTGACGCAAAAGTCTATAAGGCAAACGGAGCGGCTGAGTGTAAGAAAGCGCTGCTTCTGTTAAGAGCTGCAAAACTGCCGGAGGACTTTGTGGAGGGCATGATTTGCGATGGCGGATGTGTCGGCGGGCCAAGCGCATTCAATGATCAGATTTCTTCTAAGAAAAACAGAGACACCTTGATTTCACAAGCAGATGGCCGTGGAATCCATGAGAACCTGGACAATTACAAAATGGACAGTTTTTCCATGCATCGGGAATAGGCATTGCAGCTTCCTGATTGATTAAAACGATAAAGGGCTGTCGCATTAAGAAATGCAATTACAAGATATGGTATAAGAAATATTGTATCCTGTATGTTTATTTCTTAATGCGGCAGCTTTTTTGAGTGATTCTCCAAATATTTATGAAAAATGATGAATTTTTTATATTTTTAATCCAAAAATCATAAAAAAATAGTAGAAAAATCTTCCATTTTATGAAAAAAGATGTATAATATGTAGTATATAGGTAAAAGGTACTGTGTTTGAATGGAAAGGGAGGGAGATAACGCGTCAAAGTGACAGATTGTATGTTGTTGGAAACCATTTGAATTAATACAGGGAGGTATAAGGGATGAGAAAATCAGGAAGAAAATTTCTGGGAATTATACTGGCGGCAGTGATTGCTGCTGTATCGGCAGTTCCCGTACAGAGCATGGCGGCAGAAAGAGCAAAAAGCGCTGAATACGGGACACATGCAAAAGCTTCTTTGGCAGAAAAAGAAACGGTAAAACGAAAGGCGTCCGCTGAAGATACAGTAACAGAAATGCGGAATTTGCAAAAGCAGAATCAAGAGACGGAAGCAGGGGACAGCGCAAAACGGTCTGTAGTGGAAGAAATGGAAGGAAAGACATTTATGCTTCCCGGAAACAGCGAAGATGAAATGATTCCCCGAACAGATTCCTATGATATTAATCCGCCGGTAATTCAAAGCTTTGAATTCGGGGAAAATGGAGAGGCATTGACAGTCAAAGATACCCTTCGTTTTACCGTATCAGCTTATGATGCAGACGGTGAAATTGATGAGATTTATGTTTATGTATCCTGCAGTGACCCCCAGGGAACAGGTGCATCAGTAAGACTTGAAAAGAGCGGAGAGGGAAATCTCTATACCGGAGCCCTTTCCTGCAGTGAATTGAAAGGGAAGAATTTTTATATTTCCGGTGTCCGCGCAGAAGATAAAGCGGACAATTATACAGACTGGGACGTCTGGGATGAGAACGGGCAGTACCGTTACCAGTTTACTCTGGATGCGGAAGTAAACGTAGATGAGAATGTGGTGGTTTCGAATTTCAGGATGCAGGTGAGTGCGTCTCAGGCGGACGGTAAATTAAGGGCGGGAGACACGGTAACTTATACGGCCGATGTAACCTGCAAAGATGAAACCATCAGTCAGCTCCAACTGTATCTTTACACAAATACAGAAGGCTATTATGGATCACAATCTGTCAGTGCAGATTACAGCGCTGATACTCGTTCACTGACAGGCGTTTATACAGTAATTGAGGAAACGTATCCTGCGGAATGGGGACTGGAGCAGGTTTATGTGTATGTGGAAGCCGGAAAGAGCTATAATTTTTATCCCACTCAGACAGAGCCGGGTGCAGACCTGAGATTTACAGTGGTTCAGGAGAATTTTGATACTGAGAAACCTGTGATTGAAGATATATCTATTGATAAGAACGGTGAGATAGTTAAGGCCGGGGATGTGATTACGATAACCGTGAAAGTAAAAGAGGAGCATCCTTTGGAACATGCATCGGCATGGTTTTATCCCCAGGTAGAACAGGTATCGGCGTCCGCTTATGTTGATCTGGAGTTCCATGCCTCCACGGGAGAGTATATAGGCGTCATCAACGTAACGGAAGATATGTATCCCTGCGAATGGGCGCTGACAAGTCTGAGTGTGTGCGATGAAGTTGGGCATATAACAAATATAAGTGAGTTCCGGGAGGATGTGTATGACACTTATCCCTGGTATTTCAATGTAAAGTCAGGAAATACATTCCGGGAAGATATGAAAAATGTAACCTTCACATTCTATGGCCTGGCCAGGCAGGAGGACGGAAGCTTTCAGCCCGATTCTTTGATGTTCATCCAGACAGTGGAAAACGTAGGGCGGAGAGCTTCTTTAAAGGAGCTGGGAGTATCTTTTCCCCAGTCAATGGAAGGGCTCACCGCAGCATGGACTTATGGCTGGAGAAGTTTGGAGGAAGATGAAAATACGAGACTGCTTTTTAACAGTTCAACGGATATGATGTTGGCTTTTTATGCCAGCTATGAGAAAGGATGCGCCAATGTAAGGCTTACTTATATGACAGAGGACAGCGGCATAAAGGAAATCTGCATTCCCGTAATTGCGGATAAAGAAACGGCTTATGGGAATATCCTGGAACTTCTGGAATTGCCGGAGGATGTCAGAACAGAAGATTTTGCCGGGCTTCAGCTGACTTACAATGACGATTATCACAATGAAACGACCCGGATAGGAGATTGCGCTTACCTTTATGCAGAGGCAGTGTACAGAAACTGCCAGGCAGCGTGGAATACAAGATATGTGGGAGAGGACGGCCAGGAAGTATCCCAGGTGATCAGCAAATCATATCTGGAGGGAACCAAGATAAGCGATGCCCTGGCAGAACTGGAGGCGCCAAAGACAGGAAACGGCCTGGAGTTTGCAGGATGGGTTTTGACAGATTCCGTTTCTGAGGATACCTTTTCCCAGTCTGTGACAAGCCTGAATGTGGTTGCAGTATATCAGGGAAAAACAACGGCAGACGCATCTTATACTTACCGGGGCGAGGATGGTAAAATCACATGCGGCAGTAAAATGATGCTGCTGAATGGAGAGAATCTTACAGATACAGAGATTCAGGGAGAAGCGTCCGAAGCATTTAAAGCTGCCGGACATCTGTCAGGATTAATTCTGTCTGAATGGACATGCGCGCTTGAGGTGAATCAGGAAAGATATAAAAAAGTACAGTTTCAGGCAGTATATGCCAACTGCGTGGTAGTTCTGAAATATCCGGACGATACCTGTCAGTATATTGTTGCAGACAAAAACTCAGAATTCCTGCTGCCGGCGGAAAATGAGAAATACAAAGAGATACGTTGGGAAGGCTGTACCATCGGAGAGAAAATAGTCATTACCGGTGACAGGGAATTTCTTGTTGCGGAGTATAAACTGCAGGATGGAGCAGCGGACGCGCCGGCAGGAGAGAAGCTTCCGGAAGAAGAAATTGCCAAAATTCTGACAGAAATTGAGGACGCTTCGGCAGGGACTTCCATTAAAATTGATATGAAAAAGGCCACTGTGGTGCCCAAAGAAATTCTGGCTGCAATACAGGGGAAACAGGTAGATATTGTTCTGGACATGGGAGCATACAGTTGGTCCATTGGCGGCACAGAAGTGCTTGCGGACGAATTAAAGGATATTGATTTGGAGGTGAAGATCGGAACCAATGCAGTGCCCGCTAGTCTTGTGGCTTCCCTTGCAGAAGGAAAACCTGTGACTCAGCTTTCTCTGACCCACAATGGTGAATTTGGATTCCGCGCAGATCTCACGCTGAATCTTGGAAGCGAAAACAGCGGCGGTACCGGGAATCTGTATTATTACGACAGCAGCGGAAAACTGATCTTTCGAAATGCCGGGCAGATAGGGGCAGATGGAACTGCCAGCCTTTCTTTTTCCCATGCGTCGGATTATGTAATTGTTATTGATTCAGGCAAAGGAGAGCCGGAGGAAAAAGAGGAAGAGGAGAAGGAGGATAAAGAAGTTTCAAAGGCAGAAAATCCAGAGGAAGATCAGGAAAAAAATGCCAATAAGAAACAAAATGAGAGAAAAATCTCAGATCAGGAAACAGCAAATGTCCGAAAAAATAAAAATTACATAACAAAGGATTCTGGGGAAACCACCAAAGATGATTCAAATCAGAACCAGAGAAAAAGTCCAAAGACAGGGGAATAACAGATATGAAATTAGAAAAAAAGAATGTATGGTCCGTTCTTATCGTTGTGATGTTCGGCCTGGCAGTTTCACTGGCAAGCCTTCGCACAGGGAATGTGAATGGTTTTGGGGATACCGCAGCTTCTGTGGAATTGTCCCTGGATTCGGCTGCAGGCAGTGTGAAGCATACCGATGAATCTGGAAATGTAACCGTTGATTTTGAAATGCTAAAAGAGTGGAATCCGGATATTTATGCCTGGATCACCGTCCCGGGAACCAACATAGATTATCCGGTTCTGCAGAAAAGTGATACAGAGGATCTCTATGATAATTACTATCTGGATCATACGGTGGATTTGGAGGAAGGGCTGCCTGGGGCTATTTACAGCCAGCCGGTCAATCAGAAAGATTTTATGGATTCTGTTACGGTTCTCTATGGGCATAACATGAAAAACGGAGAGATGTTTACCGGTCTCCATGAATTCGAAAACAGAGATTTTTTTGATAAAAACCGACAGATTTTTATTTACACGCCAAATGGAGTCCTTACATATGAGATCTTTGCAGCGGTGGATTTTTCGGATGCATTGATTCCGTATGAGTATTCTTTCAGCGACAGCGCTCAGCTTCAGAACTATATAAAAGATGTGAAAAACTGTGCAGGAAATTTTCAGGAAGGAGTGAGTGTTTCAGCAGACGACAAAATTCTTACGCTGTCTACCTGCTATAGCGGACAGGATGACAGGCGCCTTTTAATTGAAGCGGTACTGATTTTGTAGTGTGAAAATTTAATAGGGAGGGATAATACCATGAAAAAATCAGGAAGGAGATTACTGGGGCTGCTGCTGGCAGCTTCCATGGCAATGACAGCGGCGGTCCCGACACAGGGGGCAGAAGCCGAAGGCTCAAACATGGAATACGAAGAAACGGAACAAAAGAAATCTGAATCGGAACTGGAAGAAAATCCGGGAATGCTTCTCCAAAACGGACTGGAGGAGGATACTGTAACGCCCCGGGATGATTCCTACGATATTAATTGCCCGGTCATTGAGAACTTTGAACTGGAAGAAAACGGGCAGACTTTGGATGAAACAGCCACCGTTCATTTTAATCTGTGGATGTATGATGCGGACAGTGATATTCAGGTGGTATCTGTAGAACTGTATTCTTCAAATACCGGTATAAGAAATCTGGTATTTGAAAAAAGCGGCCAGGGAAATCTCTATACCTCATCTATCTCCTGTGGGCAGCTGTCAGAAGGGCGTCACTGCATTACACGCATTTATGCTGAAGACGCCAAGGGCAATTACACGAATTTTAATGTATACGAAGAGGACGGACAGGAGCGTTACTGGTTTATCAAAGAGACTAAAAAAATAGAAGGGACGGTAACGCTCTCAGGACTGAAGATGAAGAAAAATATGCAGGAGGAAGGGGAGACGTTAAAAGCCGGAGACAGTGTAACTTATACGGCAGACGTCCACTGTGAGAATGAAAAAATCACGGATGTCCAGATGAACATAATTTATAAAGAGAAATCCAGGGATTTGAATATTAATTCTGTCTACCAGGAAGAAGAGGGAATAATATCAGGTGAGTACCGGGTGGCAGAGCAAACATATCCGGGAGAATGGGAGCTGAATTATATTTGGATACGTACAAGTTCCGGAAAACGCATGTTTTTTGAGCCAAAGGAGATTGGGTCGGAGGAAGAACTGGCGTTTACAGTGGAGCAGGATTATGATGAAACCAAGCCTGTGATTGAGAGTATTGACATCGGTGAAAACGGGCGGACGGTTCAGGCGGGAGAAACCGTTGAGATAAAGGTAAAGGTACAGGAGGAGCATCCCGCTGAGGTTGGAGCCGCCCGTTTCAGTCTGCAGGAATCCAATCGGACAGACACCCGGGATGTCACCCTCAGATACCATGCGGACACGAAGGAATACACAGGAGAAATTGAAATTATAGAATCCACGTATCCGGGCAGGTGGGAGCTTACTTCTTTATGGGTGAAGGACACTTATGAAAATTATGCAGATTTGGAAGATTATGAAATGGAGCATCAGAATGCTTCCAGATATTATATAGTTTCCCCGGATGCTTATGATGCAGAGGGACCGGTGATCAAGGGGATCTGGCTGGACAAAAACGGACAGACCGTGGAAGCGGGAAGCAGAGTATCCATAGAGGTGGAGGTGGAGGAACAAAATCCTGCGCCTTATGCGGACATCAGGTTTGTCTCGAAGGAATTAGACTACTATTATGCTTCCATATCTGTGAGTCTGCAATACAACGAGAGCGCCCATAAGTATGCGGGAACCATAGATATCACCAAAACGACTGAGCCTGGGAGATGGGAACTGGCGGAGCTCACGCTCCGGGATGAGAACTTCAATTACACCAGTCTGTCAGAATGTGAGGAGATTCTGGCTGAAGGCCCCTGGTATTTTATCGTAGATCCCCAGGGGTATGATTCGGAGAGTCCGGTGATTGAGCGCTTGACCATAGACAAAAACGGCCAGTGGGTCAGCCCTGGGGAAACCGTAAATATCAGTATTAAGGTAACGGAGAAAAATCCTTCCCCCTCAGCAGTGGCATATTTCCATCCCCAGGTAACCAATGTGTCCGTTTCAGAACGTGTTGATTTGACATACAATTCTGAGACGCAGGAATATACGGGAAGCATTTCCATTACGGAGGACACCTACCCCTGTGAGTGGGCGCTTACGAGTCTGGAGCTTAAAGACAGTGTAGGGTACTGGGCGTATCTGACCGATTTTCAGCCAGGCTGGGTGTATACCAGGCCCTGGTATTATAAAGTAAAATCAAAAAATACCTACCGGGAAGATTTTAAGAATGTGACATTCCGTTTCTATGGTTATGCACAGATGGAGGACGGCAGTTATCAGCCTAATTCCCTGATTTCTTCTGAAACGGTGGAACATGTGGGAAGAAGAGCTACGCTGAATGAACTTGGAATTTTTCCAAAACCCATTGACGGAGTGGATACGGTATGGAACTATGAATGGCATAACTGGGAAGTAGACGGAGATATGGAATTGCTGTTTGAAAGCTCGGGAGACATGACGTGTAATTTTTATGCCAGATATGATAAGGGCTGCGCCAACGTCAACCTGACATATCTGTCAGAAGAAAAAGGTATTCAGGAAATCATGCTTCCGGTATTTGCAGACCGGGAGACAACATATCAGGAAATCACAGATCTCCTGGAATTGCCGGCAGATGCCAAAACAGAAGATTTTGCAGGATTTCAGCTGCAGGACGGCTGTGATGGAAGCGCAGTGGTAGGAGAAATGGCATATTTGTCCGTAAAAGCAGTATACAACAGCTGCCAGGTGGCATGGAATACCAGATACCTGGATCAAAGGGGCAGGGAAATTACGAAAGTAATTGCCAAATCTTATCCGGAAGGAATCAGGGTAAGCGACGCCCTTGCCCAGTTGGAAGAACCGGAAGAGACGGAGGGTATGAACTGGAAAGGCTGGATTCTTACAGCCGCCGATACCGAAGAAACTCTGTCACAGCCAATGACGGCAATAGATGCGGCGGCAGTGTACCATGGAAAGACTACTGCGGAAGTGTCTTATTCTTATCGGGGAAAAGATGGCAAAGCCTGCGGCAGCAAATGGATGCTGATGGAGGGAGAGGATCTTTCTGATGCGGAGATTCAGGGAGCAGCCACAAACGCATTCAAAGAAGCTGAGCATTTGAACGGATTAAAGCTGTCTGAGTGGACAGGCACCATTCAGCTGGATCTGGGAAATTATAAAAAGATCAGCTTTGAGGCCCAATACCACAACTGTGTGGTACAGCTGAAGTATCCGGATGGAGCCTGTCAGTATGTGGTTGTGGACAAAGGCTCAAGCTATACGCTGCCGGATGAAAACGAGAAATATGAAGATATTCTCTGGGAAGGCTTCAGCAAGGGAGAAACCATTGTAGTTACAGAGGATCGGGAGATACTTGCAGCCAACGCCAGGCTGAAAGAAACACAAGTGGAACAGCCGAAAGGGGAAAAACTTTCGGAAGATGAAATTGCAAAAATTATTGAGGAAGTTGAAAAAGCTGACGCGGGGGCAGTCATTCAAATCGACATGAAGAAAGCTACCGTAGTGCCCAAAGAGATTCTGGAGGCGATCCAGGGAAAACCGGTGGACATTGTGCTCAATTTAGACGGTTATGGATGGTCCATCGGCGGAGATGAGGTATTTGCCTCAGAATTGATGGATATTGATCTGGAAGTGAAGATTGGAGCCGATGCAGTGCCCTCACAGCTTGTTGCATCCATTGCGGGAGGAAAGCCAACCACGCAGCTTTCTCTGACCCATAACGGCAATTTTGGATTCCGGGCAGATTTGATTCTGAATCTGGGCAGCATGAACAGCGGCGGTGTCGGAAATCTGTATTATTATGACAGCGATGGGAAACTGAAATTCATGAATGCCGGACAGATCGGAGAAGACGGAACCACAAGCCTTTCTTTTTCCCATGCGTCGGATTACGTGGTTGTCATTGATAATCTGCAGCAGGAGGATAAAAAGGAAGAAGATTCAGAAGATAACAGCCAGACCAGTGGCAGCGGAACCGACGGCAGCCAGAACGACGGCAGTCAGGCCAATGATCAAACGTCAAAAACCGTTCCGGACAGTGAAAAAGAAAAAAATTCCGGCAATAATCATGCCGGCCGGGAAACCATAAGCATTCGGAAAAATGAAACCAGTCTGACCGGGGATTCTGCCAAAACAGAGACCGGCGGCAAAGATTCCGGGGAAAGAAAAAGTCCCAAAACAGGAGACAAATAAGCGAAGTTAAAATGTAGCCAGAGCCAGTAAAAAGCGCAAAATCTGCGGAGTAATCCGGGATTTTGTGCTTTTTGGCATTTAAAACAGGATAAATATGTCACTTGACAGATCCTATAATCTATTTTATTGTATCATACGAATAGTACAATAATACATAGCAAGAAAGGAATGGATATGAAAGAGTTACTACAGGTGCGGGAGTTGAAGAAAACCTTTAAAATTTCCGCAAAACAGCAGAAAATCCAGAAAACGAAGGAAAGAATCAAAGTGGCAGTAAATCACCTGAGTTTTACCGCGTATCAGGGAGAGGTATTCGGACTTCTGGGCTCCAACGGCGCAGGGAAAACAACCACTTTGCGGATGATTGCTTCTCTGATTTCGCCGGATGCGGGAGATGTGCTCGTGGACGGCACCAGCGTAGTGAAGAATCCTGGCGAGGTGCGGAAAAAGATTGGGTTTTTAACCAGTGAATTGAAACTGGAGGAATTTTTTACCCCCAATTATCTCTTTGATTTTTTCTCTGATTTGCATGGCGTGGAGAAAGAAACCGCTGAAAAGCGGAAACGGGAATTATTTGACAAATTTCAGATTTCGAAATTTGCAGAGGTGAAAGTGGCAAATCTTTCCACTGGTATGAAACAGAAAGTATCGCTGGTGGTTTCCATTGTCCATAATCCGGATATTATCATTTTTGACGAGCCTACCAACGGCCTGGATGTACTGACCGCAAGAGTGGTGACAGATTTTCTTCTGGAGCTGAAGGCTCAGGGCAAAACCATTGTGGTATCCACCCATATTTTCAGCCTGATTGAGAAAATCTGCGACCGGGTGGGCATTATCATAGACGGAACCATGGTGGTTTGCGATACCCTGGAACATATAACAGAAGAAAAATCCCTGGAAGAGAAATTCTTTGATATTTACGCAGAAAGAGCAGGTGAGTCCTATGAAAAGTAATATGATGACAGTGATAAGGAAAGAACTGAAACGCTTTTTTACCGATCGGCGTATGGTATTAACCACGCTGCTGATGCCCGGACTCATGATTTATCTCCTGTATTCCCTGATGGGCCAGGGATTTTCCTCCCAGTTTGAAGGAACTGAGGATTTTAAAGCGAACGTGCAGGTGGAAGCTCTGCCGGAAAGCATAAAGATGGCATGGGAGCAGGATGCGCCCTTTGAATACACAGAGCTGACGGGTGCGGATGAGAAGGAGCAGGCATTGGACGCCCTGGCAAAAGGAGAGGGAGAGTATCATCTGGTGGCTGCTTTTCCGGAAAATTTTGACGCAGAGGTTGCAGAATATCAGGTTTCTTCGGGACAGCCTGCGCCGGCAGTGGAAATTTATTATAATTCCAGCAATACAGATTCCCAGACGGCCTATGGGATGATGCAGGGCATGTTGGACAGTTATGAATCTGCCCTGGCCAATAAATTTGATGTGAATCCGGAAGGAAATCAATATGATCTGGCTTCAGAGGAGGATTTGTCTGCTCAGGTATTTTCCATGATGGTGCCTATGCTGATGATGGCATTTCTGTTCAGCGGGTGCATGGCAATTGCCCCGGAATCCATTGCAGGGGAAAAAGAGCGGGGAACTATCGCTACGCTGCTGGTTACGCCCATGAAACGAAGCCATCTGGCTTTGGGAAAAGTGATAAGTCTGAGCATTATCGCTATTTTAAGCGGCCTTTCCAGTTTCCTGGGAATGATGCTGTCTCTTCCGAAGCTGATGGGAGGCGGAGATATGATCAATGCCAATGTGTATGGCATTCAGGATTATCTGGTGCTGCTGCTTGTGATTCTTTCCACAGTTCTGGTTATTGTGGCGGTGGTTTCCATTGTGTCTGCCTTTGCCAAGAATGTGAAAGAAGCCACCGGATGGGTCACGCCGATTATGGTAGTTTCCATGCTTCTGGGAGTCACCTCCATGGTGGAAAGCCTCTGCAAAACAGAGCCGGTGTGGTTTTTAATTCCGCTGTATAACAGCGTTCAGTGCATGAACGGTATTTTTTCCCTGAATACGGATATGGTAAATATTGCGGTAACAGTGGCTTCCAATGTCCTTTATGCAGGAATTGGCGTCGTGGTTCTCACAAAAATGTTTGACAGTGAGAAGGTTATGTTTTCTAAATAAGAATGCATTACCTCGGCAGTTAAATATCACAGCGTCTTACTTGCTCAAACATTCATCTGCTGCAGTATTTAAACGCCGGAGTATTATTTTGGCAGAATTACCAAATTTATAATGATATTTTTGGAGAAAACAGAGAAAGTCAATGACAGCAGAATCAGTCATTGACTTTTTCTGAAAAATGCAGTACTATAACCAGGAAAAGGATAGTGATTGCGCAGGCAAGCTAAACCTATATGCAGAATTGATACGGAAACAGTAAGAGATCTGTTTTTTCCGTATGAATTTTTCATATAGGTTTTTTCTATTTCGGAACGAAACCTGCTGTGTGAACTATAATCTGAAAAGAGGTGGGCAATATGAAGATTCGAAAAGCTCTGAATAATAATGCCGCAGTTGTCTCAGACGAAAAGGGACAGGAAAAGATTGTGATGGGAAAGGGAATCTGCTTTAAGAAGGGAGCCGGAGATGAAATTTCCAAAGAGCAGGTGGAGAAGATTTTTGAATTGTCCGGGGCTGAAGCAAACCATAAATTCCAAACGCTGATACAGGATGTTCCTATGGAGCATATGGCATTGGGGGAAGAGATTATTGCAGAGGCCAAAACACGTCTGGGGAATAAAATGAACGACATGGTGTATATTTCCCTGATAGATCATGTACATACTTCCATTGTCCGGTTTCTGGAAGGAATTACGGTGAAAAATATTCTGCAGTGGGATATCCGGAAGTTTTATAAAGAAGAATACCAGATTGGATTGTGGGCATTGGAGCTGATAGAAGAAAAATGCAGCGTAAAGCTGCCGGAGGATGAAGCGGGATTTATTGCCCTGCATCTGGCAAATGCCCAGATGGATGAGGAAAAGATGCATAATATGTACGAAATCACCCGTATTATGCAGGAAATATTGAATATTGTAAGATATTACTTTCATGTTGCCTTTGATGAAGATGATGTATATTATTACCGGTTTATCACACATCTGAAGTTTTTTGCCAAACGGCTGGCGGAACGCAAGCTCTATGAAGAGGATGACAATGATGATTTGTGGGCGGTGATCAAAGAAAAATATCCGGATACTTTCCGGTGCGTGGAAAAAATATCACAATTTATCGAGAAAAAATATAATTACAGGCTGTTAAAGGATGAGCAGCTTTATCTTACAATTCATATTGAACGGGTAATTCATAAAACCGGAAAGTAAGAAAACATAACCAGGTATGCCAGGATGGTGACAAAATGTGCAGAATGCAAAAACAGCGGCAGGCTTCTTTGGGCCGGATTTATGCAGGATGCTGCGCAGGATGGCCAAACCTTCATAAAATAAATTTTATTTTCAGGAGGAAAAAAGATGAGTAAGTATGGAAATCTGGCACAGGAAATTGTCAGGAATATCGGCGGAGCAGAGAACGTCGTCAGCCTGACCCATTGCATCACAAGGCTTCGTTTTAAATTAAAGGATGAAAGCAAAGCCAAAGACGATGTTTTAAAAAATATGGACGGTATAGTGACAGTCATGAAAAGCGGCGGTCAGTACCAGGTGGTAATCGGCAACCATGTGCCGGAAGTATATGCGGACGTAATGCCCCTGTTAGGATTGGAGGGCAAAGTGGGAGAGCAGGAGGAGGAAGCTTCTTCCGGAAATCTGTTCAACCGGTTTATTGATGTAATTTCCGGTATTTTTCAGCCGATTCTGGGAATTATGGCGGCCTGCGGTATGGTGAAAGGGTTAAATGCATTATTTGTGGCCCTGGAATGGTACGGAGATACCTGCGGAGGCTATTTAATTCTGAATGCCATCGGAGATGGATTGTTCAACTTTCTTCCGCTGTTTCTGGGATATACGGCAGCCAAGAAATTCAGCATGAAGCCAATGCTTGGCCTGGTAATTGGCGCGATTATGTGCTATCCCGCTATTCAGGGAAGCGCCCTTTCCGCCGGCGGGGATGCATTGTATACCCTGTTTTCCGGCACCATGTTTGAATCTGCAGTGTATACAGATTTTTTCGGCATTCCGCTGATTGCCCTGGACTATACGGGAACGGTGGTTCCGGTGATTTTCGTGGTGTATTTTGCCTCGAAATGCGAGAAGCTTTTCAGTAAATTTATTCCGGATTTGGTAAAATTTTTCTTTGTTCCTATGCTGACGCTGCTTGTGGCGATTCCCACAGGACTTTTGCTGATTGGGCCTCTGGCAACTTTTGCATCTTCCATGATAGCAGAAGGCGTAATTTCCGTCCGCAATTTCAGCCCTATGCTGGCAGGGGCGATTGTGGGCCTGACCTGGCAGATACTTGTTATTTTCGGGCTGCACTGGGGATTTATCCCGGTTTACATCAACAATATTATGACGAACGGATACGATAATGTTATGATGCCGTTTTTTGCATGCACCTTTGCCACTTCTGCGGTTGTACTTGCAATTTTCTTTAAGACAAAGAACAAACAGCTCAGAGAGCAGGCGCTGCCCAACTTTATTTCCGGTATTTTCGGAGTGACAGAGCCGGCTATTTACGGTATTCTGCTTCCTTTGAAGAAACCGTTTATTATCAGCTGTATTGCCGGAGGAATCGGGGGAGGATTCTACGGGGCTTTTAATTTCAGGAAATTTATGATGGGCGGCATGGGAATCTTTGAATTTCCGGCAATGATTGAGCCGGACGGAAGCATGGGCAATTTAATTGTGGCCATAACAGGCGTAATTCTTACGATGATTCTTGCGTTTGCAGCTACTATGGTTTTATATCGGGAGGAAGAGACGGAAACATTGGGTCTTAAGGCGGCCGGCCAGGGAAACGGAGCCGGAACAGGGACAGCTGTACAGGAAAATGGTTCCGGCTTTGGGACAAATAAACAGGGAACGGAAGCCGGTAAGCAGACAGAGTCCCTTACAAACAGAATAACGATTGCAAGCCCCATAGAGGGAGAGACGCTGCAGTTAGAAACCATCCATGACGATGCATTCGCTTCCGGGGTATTGGGAAAAGGCGCTGCGATTCTGCCGAAGAAGGGAGAAGTCTATGCCCCTGCAGACGGAGTGGTCTCTACGTTATTTCCTACGCTCCACGCCATAGGACTGGAAACAGATGACGGGGCAGAGCTGTTAATCCATATCGGCCTGGATACGGTGCAGCTGGAAGGAAAGGGATTCGAAGCCGTGGTAGGTCAGGGACAGCGGGTGACCCGGGGACAGCTTTTGCTGAAATTTGACATGGAATATATCAAAGGCCAGGGCTTTTGCCTGGAAACGCCGGTGATTGTGGTAAACACAGATGATTATCTGGAAGTTGCTGCAGCTGCAAAAGAGCATGTGCTGCCGGGGGATACTCTGATTACAATTGTAAAATGACAATGGAGAATGGAAGAGGAACAGGAAAATAAACACCACAATGGATGAAATATAAATCAGAATATAACAGGAGGGTTATATGGGATTACAGAAAAATTTCCTTTGGGGCGGGGCGTCCGCTGCAAACCAATGTGAGGGAGGTATTTTTGAAGGCGGCAGGGGTCTTGCCAATGTGGATGTCTGTCCGGCGGGGACAGACCGAAGCGACGTGATTTGCGGCAGACGCAAAATGCTTGCAATGGATCAGGAGCATACGTATCCCGCAGCGGAGGCAGTTGATTTTTATCATCATTTCCGGGAAGATATCCGGCTTCTTGGGGAGCTGGGAGTTCAGGTATACCGTATGAGCATTGGCTGGACCAGAATTTTCCCCAATGGGGATGAAGAGGAACCCAATGAAGCAGGGCTTGCATTTTATGAGGAAGTATTTAAAGAGTGCAGAAAATACCGGATCAAGCCGTTGGTGACCATTTCACATTTTGACTGTCCCATCGGGCTGATTAAAAAGTATGGCGGCTGGAGAAGCCGCAAAATGATCGAATGTTACCTCAGGCTGTGCCGGACGTTGTTTACGCGGTATAAAGATTACGTGACACACTGGCTGAATTTTAATGAAATAAATATGATCCTGCATGCGCCGTTTATGGGGGCGGGGCTTTGTTTTGAGCCGGGAGAGAATGAGGAAGCGGTAAAATATCAGGCGGCCCACCATGAACTGGTGGCCGGGGCTTTAGCAGTTAAGATGGCCCATGAAATTAATCCGGAGAACAAGGTGGGATGTATGTTTGCGGCAGGCAGCGCCTACCCTTACACCTGCAAACCGGAGGATGTGTGGGAAGCTCTTTTGACGGATCAGGAGAATTATTTCTTTGTGGACGTTCAGGCCCGGGGGTATTATCCCTCTTATGCAGTGAAAAGGCTGAAAAAGCGTGGAATATGGCCTGAGATGGAGCCGGAGGATCTGGATGTTCTGAAAAGCGCTCCAGTGGATTTCATTTCATTTTCCTATTATAACAGCCGCTGCATTGCCGCTCCCGGAAGCGGCGGCGAACAGGCAGAGGGAAATCTCTTTCAATCGGCCAGAAATCCTTATCTTACATTCAGTGAATGGGGATGGCCCATTGACCCTCTGGGACTGCGCATTACGCTGAACCAGGTGTATGACCGTTACCAGAAACCTTTGTTTGTCGTGGAAAACGGCCTTGGAGCCATGGATACCCCGGATGAAAACGGCGAAATTCATGACAATTACCGGATTGATTACCTGCGGGAGCATATTCGGGCCATGAAAGCGGCAGTAGAGGAGGACGGCGTGGAGCTGATGGGCTATACTTCCTGGGCGCCCATTGATTTAATCAGCGCCGGCAGCGGGGAGATGAAGAAAAGATACGGTTTTATCTATGTGGATAAGCAGGAGGACGGAAGCGGCACTCTTGCCCGGAGCAGAAAAGATTCCTTTTACTGGTATCAGAAGGTGATTGAAACCAACGGAGAAGAACTTGGATAAATTCAGGAATGCATGAGTGATTAATTTAACATATTTAACCGCCGGAGTAATAACAAGGGCTGCCATTTTCTGGCGGCCCTTATGTATGTGCGCCCAGTATGGGCGCAATCTAATCGGTGAAAGTCCGTAACACGCCCTGATAGTGGGAAGTGTATAGCCAAGAGCAAGGGTGTCCATCGTGAGGT
>NZ_JBQIOP010000023.1:0-68349 GCF_056822245.1 Petralouisia sp.
TGCCAATTCCTGCATTCAGCCGTCATTTGGATCGCCCCTTTTTCTTTAGTATAGCATGGGAACAGATAAATATCCATGATTACTTGTGGGTCAAGTTAAGTCTCTTATCAGGTGATTCCACTTTTCAGAATACCCATAGAAACACGCCACAAGCCCCTATTTCGCATTTTAACGGCATAGACAGTATTTCTATCATGTAAGGCAGTACAAGCCCGATATGAGGCAGATAGAGGGGTATAGGGGACATAGTAGTTATTTCTGTAATTCCGGCTTTTGGTTATTAAATGAACTTTTTTTTATAAATTCCTTTATTGCCTGATTTATTACATAATTTACAGAACGGTCATTCTCTTTTGCTATGTCTTCCAAAATTGCTTTATCGTTTTTTTCTATCACTAAAGACATTCTTTGTTTTGAATCAGAGATTGCCATATAATCACCGCCTTTTCTTTTTGAATTTATATTATCATAACATAACGGAAAAATCAAGGTGATTCATACTTGACACAACTGTTATAGCATGATATAGTTGTATAATGGTTGTGCAACCTATGCGCAATCAAAGCATATCTATCACTTTTCTTGTGATAAATACACTTCTTATCTGGCTATCTGACAGCCAAACAAAAAATATGGGAGGTGGTAATCTGCTATCAATGGAAGATATGGCGGCACTGACAGCCGCAGAGGAAAAGCGTCTTGGAGTGAACAGCCCGGAGTTTATGGAGCGACACAACGAGATTATGAAAATGGCTGATGAAATACAGAGCCGCTACAAGAAAAATGCTCCTACCAGTACCACGAATACCGATAGGAGCGAGTAGCCCGATAACATTGCAAAATAGGGTATGTGGGAATTATAACATTTCCCCTGCTCAGAGTAAAGAGAGGAAATGGCAATGAATATTAAAAAATGCACATTTGACGAACTGCCGGACGCTATGCAAATGCACGTTCTGTATTGTGAAAAGATTCCAGTAACAGAGTACCGGCTTGCAATATGGAGTAATAAGGACACCCTCTATTACAACAACCTGAAAGAAAGCGAGGTTAAGCGGTTTGTCACTCTGATAGAAAGTGAAAAAAGAATCCTGAATTATAGGACAGCGGAAAGCATTTACAACAAGTACGGTTTTGCGGTATACAACGAGATTCAGGAAGCGCACAGCGCATATTTGAAAAAAGGACGTGAGAAAGTCGCTGAACAGATAGCGCAGGAGTATTTCCCGATTATTGAAAAAACCATGAATAAGCCGTCAATCCCCTATTGTGATGAACTGCTGAAAGCTATGTCATATTTAGCAGATAAAGGACATTACAAGTTTAAGGAATGGAGTACAGATCAGGCATATATCTACTTTATGGGTTATCTGTTGGGAAGTGGAAAGCTGAAATGGGAGGGGCAGTTATCATGAGATTAAGAGCAAAGAAAAAAGAGGGAATGAACCTTGCAACGGAGATTATTTGGGGCATGAAAAAGCGGCTTATCATTTGCAGGATTGCACTTATCATCTCACTGGCCGGGAATGTGATTCAGGCAGCAGTATGGATTTTCAGGTAACGGATATAAGGGAGTGGGCAGCGGCTTATATGCCTGCCGCCCTATCCCGCATTATAGAAAGGCGGTGCTTATTGTGGCAAGACTGGGAGCAGGCACAAGGAAACGTGCGGACGGCACACTGGAAAAGCGATTTACCATAGATGGCAAGCGGTACAGCATTTACGGAAAGAACGCAAAGGAGATTTCACAGAAAGAGCAGGATGTCAGGAAAAAGATTGAAGCCGGGATATACACGGATAACCGCAACATTACACTGGATGGATATTTTGATGAATGGCTGAACGGAAAGAGAGGGAGCATAAAGGGAAATACCCTTAAATGGTATGCAACATATTACAAAGGGCATATTTCCCCATGCCTGGGGAATGTGAAGCTTCAGAAGATTGAGCGCAGACAGGTATTGTCTTTCCAGAAAGATTTGTCAGAGGGCGAATTGTCTATCAGGACGTGCAACAATATTATGAAAATCCTTAAAATCGTCCTGAAAGATGCGGTAATGGATGAAATCATCATGAAGAATCCGGCAGAGGGCATAAAAGCCTTAAAGGAAGTCAACGCAAAAGCGGCAGAAACTTACCACAGGGCATTGACGGAGCAGGAGCAGAAGGAGTTCATGCAGGAGATGGCAAGTGATTATTATTATGAGTTCGTGGCTTTTCTTCTCTGTACCGGAATGAGATTTGGCGAAGCCGCCGCCCTGACATGGAGTGACATTGACTATAAGCAGAATGTAATCCACGTTACAAAAACAGCCACATACAACGAGGATAACACACGGACTACAGGAACGCCCAAAAGTGAATCTGGCAAAAGGGATATCCCATTGAATGACACTATCAGGGGCATACTGGCAAGGCAGAGGAAGAAGCGGAGCGTTGTTATTCCGATAGACAAGGAAGAAAATAGGGTGTTTGTATCGGTGTATGGCAAGATGGTAGATAATAGCATCGTAAATAAGGCAATCAGAAGCGCACTTGCCCGGTTGGATGGAAAAGGCAAGCCGATAGAGGATTTTACAGTACACGCTTTGAGAGATACATTTGCAACACGGTACATAGAACAGGGCGGCAGTCCGCAGACCTTAAAAACAATCTTAGGGCATAGCAGCCTTGCAATGACAATGGACTTGTACAGCCACGTTTTGCCGAATACCAAACAAAAGGAAATGGACAATCTGAAAATAGTTTTATAGCAGAGGGGCGGCATTGTGACCGCCCTTTTCGTTACCCCACAAATACCCCAATTCTTACCCCTAATTCCAATAATCAATACATGGATAAAGACAAAATATGATAAGCAATAAAGGCATGAATAATGTTGGACAATCATTGTAAAATCAGCACTTAGAGAGGATAACAACAAATAAAGATAAAAAGTGATAAAACCTATGCTTATGTACATGATGAACACATGGAGGGAGAAACGGCGCCGCTTCTGGAGCGTATTTCTTCCTATGAAAAAGAGTATGGGATCAGCGCTTATTCCATTTACCAGCTTGACTTATCGGACAATACAGACAACCTGCGTTTTATGTCCCTGGACTGGCTGGAAAGCAGGGGGCTTTCCGTGGACCGGGACAATTACCGGATGGTTTATGCCATGCAGCGGGAACCAGGCGAAACGCTGGAGGATATTTACCGGCGGTTCAATATGGACCACCCGGAAGATTTTAAGGGCCATTCCCTTTCCGTTTCTGATGTGGTAGTCCTGCATGGGAATGGTGCGGATGCCGCCTGGTACGTGGACAGTATCGGCTTTAAGGAGCTGCCTGATTTTTTCGGCGCAGGAACACCGGAGGCAAAGCGGGATGTTTCCGTGCGGGAACAGCTTGACAACGCAAGGAAACAGGCGGCACAGACGGAGCCGAAAGCGCCGGATAAAAAGCCCAGGGAACCGGAAAGGAGTTGATGGCTTATGCTGATGGCAGTTGAAGGCCCGTATGCGCTGATGGTGCAGCCGGACGACATTTTAATCTCTCCCCGTGAGGTAGATGAACATTTTGGGACAATGGCCTGCTTCCATTCCCGCTATGCGCTGGGTGACAGCCACAATTACATGGATAAAGACGATTTCCTGCGGGAGATGTATTTAGATACCGTGGGGCATGATGAAGCGGGGCTGAAACGCTATGAACACATGGTAAACATTGTGAGCAGCCGGTTCCGGCACGGGCCAAAGACGGAGGAACGGGCGGTTGATGACGCCATGCTTAAGGTGATCTCCGAAAAATACATTACGCTCCCCCTCTATCTGATGGACCACAGCGGCCTTGCCATGCAGACCACGAGTTTCAATGACCCCTGGGACAGCGGGCAGGTCGGATGGATTTATGTTTCCAAAGAGGATGCTCTAAAGGAGTTTGGCGGCGAAAAAATGACCGGCGCCATTCGGAAAAAGGCGGAGGATCTGATGCGCAGCGAAGTGGCCGCTTATGATTCCTACCTGCGGGGCGAGTGCTACGGCTTTGAACTTTACAAAAACGGCGAGCTGTCGGATAGCTGCTGGGGCTTCATGGGTGACCTGGACGATGCCTGTAAAGATATGGCTGAATATCTCCCGGAGGGCTGTAAGGATATGGTGACGCACCTGGAGGAACACAATCAGCCGGCGACCATCATCAAGACGCTCCTGAAACATGCGAAGATCCAGGTGGACCAGGCGGCAAAAGCCTTTGAACGCTCACCCCGCCAACAGGTGATCGGGGACGCCCGGTAAAGCAGTTATTCCCCATTTGTAACTACAGATTTGATTTTATCAGGAAGGAGGATGCTTATGCAGGAAGATCTGGAACAGCGGACCGTTTCGGTTTCCATTCAGGCGGCAAAACTGTCCGGGCGGGTGCTACGGTCTGCGGTTGCCGCCGTGTTAAGGAAGATGGAGCAGGAACGCACCACCCCGAAAGTCGGCAGGAACAGCATGAAGCGGCTTTCCGGAAGGGACGGCGGGGCCAACACCATTGAAGTAACCGGCCGGATTCGCTCTTTTGAGCGCATAGCCCGGAAACATGAGGTGCGGTACCATATTGAAAAAGAACTGGGGACTGCTCCCCCGAAGTGGACGGTCTATTTCAAGGCGAACCAGGCGGATGCGCTGACGGCGGCTTTCAAGGAATACACCCAAAGGGACCTTGCCCGCAGCGCCAGGCCGTCGCTTCTTTCCCAGCTTCATAAGTTTAAGGAGCTGGCGCAGGCGCTTGGCCGTGACCGGGTGAAGAATAAGGAACACGGAGGGCCGGAGCGTTGAAAATAGACAAGGACACACTGAAAAAGCAGGTGATCCTCCATCTTCCCTATCTTTTGTTCCTTCTGGTGTTTGCCAAGCTAGGGCAGGCGGTGCGTCTTGCCCCCGGAGCGGACGCCTCGCAGAAAATGTTAGGCCTTGCGGAAGGGTTTTCCCTGGCCTTTCAGAGTATGTGGCCGGGGGCAGGGATTGACTGGCTGGCAGGGCTTTGCGGCGCGGCGGCTGTGAGGATCGCTGTCTATGTGAGGGGAAAAGACGCCAAGAAATACCGGAAGAATGAGGAATACGGCAGCGCCAGGTGGGGGAACAAGTCAGATATTGCCCCCTTTATGGCGCCGAAGCCGGAGAGCAACATCATCCTGACGCAGACCGAAGGGCTGATGCTGGAGGGCAGGACGAAGAACCCAGCCCATGCCAGGAATAAAAACGTGCTGGTTGTGGGTGATAGCGTTATTATAGGACTAAGCTGAACAGCTGACAGAAATCAGGGAGCCGCACAGGTTTAGTCCTTTTAGTAACTGGCGGGGGAAACAACGGCGCCGGGTTCTCCGCCCACATCATCATCCGGGCATCTTCCTTTGCCCAAGGGAAGAGCCTGGTATCTATCAAATCAGGAGGAATTTCCATATGGCAGATAAAAAGACAAGGAACATTAAAGTGTGCAGGCAGCCGGGATATAATCGTAAGCCGGCGCCGGAAATTAAGCTTAGCGGGCAGTGGCTGAAAGAAATAGGGTTTGAAATCGGGTCGCTGATAAAGGTGCAGTGCGAGGACGGGAAGCTGGTCATCCTGTTGGATAAGGCCAGGGAGGAAGAGCTGGAAGCGGAGAGGGCTTTCATGGAGGCGGAGACAAGGAAGCTGAAAATGCGTTTTGAGGCGGAGAAAGAGGATATCCGCGCAAGGTTTGTGGCAGAGCGGCGAGCACAGTATGGAGCATAAGAGAGGAGAAGAAAATATGGGAAAGATCATAATATTAGGTTCGGAGAAGGGCGGCGTGGCGAAGACCACATCAACGTTCAATCTCGCATATGCGCTGGCAAAGGAAGGGAAGAAGGTTCTGACTGTTGATTTTGACAGCCAGGCGAACCTCTCCACCTGCTTCGGGATTGAGGACACGGCGGCAGTGCCGGTGACAGTCGGGCATCTAATGATGCACAGGATTGAGGACGAAGAACTTCCCGATGCATCGGAGTATATCCAGAGCAGGAACGGCGTGGATTTTATCCCCTCATCCATCATGCTGTCCGTGGTGGAAGCAAAGCTGAGGCTGGAGATGGGGGCGGAGCGGATGCTGTCCGGGATTCTGGAGCCTTTGAAGGAAAGATATGATTACATACTGGTGGATACCTGCCCTTCGCTGGGGAGCCTGACCATCAACGCGCTTTCGGCGGCGGACGGCGTGATCATCACCGTCAATCCCCAGCTCCTGGCGATGATGGGGCTACAGGATTTCCTGAAAACGGTAGGCAAGATCAGGAGCCGCATCAACCCCGCCCTGCAGGTGGAGGGCATCCTGCTGACCATGTGCGATGCGAGGACGAACCTCTGCAAGGTCATCACGGAGCAGGTGTCAGAGACATTCCAGGGGCAGATACGGATATTTGGGAGCAGGATACCGAGCACCGTCAAGGTGGGGGAGTCCGTCTATTACAGCAAGCCGCTTTTGGAGTATGCGCCGGAGAGCGGGGCGTGTGCGGCATACCAGGACCTGGCGAAGGAGGTGATCGCGGATGAAGGCTAATGCACCGAAAAGGAAAGTGTTCAATGATGCAGTGGACATGCTGACAGGCGGGGAGCCTGCGGCAGCGGGGAAGGGAGTGCAGATGCTCCCGGTGGAGAGCATAAAGCCGTTCCATAACCATCCGTTCCATCTGTACGAAGGGGAGCGGCTGGACGACATGGTGGAGAGCGTCCGGGAGCATGGCGTCCTGGTCCCGGCCATTGTCCGCACGGCTCCCGGGGGATATGAGATGCTGGCAGGGCATAACCGTCTGAATGCGGCCAGGCTTGCGGGGCTTAAGGAGATACCGGCCATTGTGAAAGAGGGGCTGCCGGATGCAGAGGCGTATGTGTATGTGATAGAGACCAACATGCTCCAGCGCTCCTTCAATGACCTGAGCATATCGGAACGAATCGCGGTCCTGGCGGAGCGCTATGACAAGGTCTGCGGCACGAAGAAGCGGGAGGAGATACTGACGGAGCTGCAGGCGCTTAATGGGGGCGGTGGACATGATGTCCACCAGCAGGCGAAGAGCCGGGAGCTTTTGGGGAAGGAGCTGGGGCTGACCGGGCGGCATGTCGCAAGGTATGTCCGTTGCAAGGAGCTCATCCCGGAGTTCAAGGACATGCTGGATGACGGGAGCCTGACCATGGTGTCGGCAGTGGAGTTGTCCTACCTGCCGGAGGAGGAGCAGGCGGCGGTGAAGAAGGTCATGGACCAGAGCTGCATCCGGCTGAAAGCGGACAAGGCGGGCGAGCTGCGGAAAGCGGTGGGGAGCCTGTCGGAAGGGAAGGCACAGGAGATCCTGGGCGTTGACCGGCCGGTGAAAACGGATGCGGAGAAGCCGGTGAGCGTGAAGCTGCCCGCGAAGCTGTACAGCAGGTATTTCACCAATGTGGCGGCGAAGGACGTGCAGGGCATCCTGGAGGCGGCACTGGAGCAGTATTTTGAGGGGAAGGGGGCATGAGGATGGTCGCGGTCATACGGTATTACAATGTGAGGTTCTATCTGCTGCTTAAGGATGAAAGGGAGCGCAGGTGGTTCTCCTTCCTGGAAGAGAGGATCATGGCCGGGGAGCGGATGGTGATGAAGGATATTTACGGATGGTGCGCCAGCCATGGGGTGCGGTACTGTACGAGGTTCTGCTACAGGCGGGACTTCCCGGTCACGGCTAACCTCTGGAATTTCTATTCCTACCTGAGGGGGAAGATTGACATGGGGCGCGCTGGAAGGGAGGCTGCGGATGTTTAGCACGGAGGAGCTGGAGTCCCTGGACCGTTCGTATTTTTCGGTCATCTGCGCGGATGCGTATGACGTTACCATCATGTCGAAGAATACCGGGCATGTCTGGTATATCCATAACCCGGAGTATCCGGAGCCGGGCAACTGCATCATATTCCACAAGCACCGGGCATCCCACCCATACCACAGGCACGGCCGGGCGGGGAGCCTGCGGCAGGCGGTGAAGAGCATACAGGGGCATGACAGGTATCAGATTGAGGTGAGGGAGGGCAGAGCCTGCGGCGGACGGAAAGAGGCCAGTAGGGCAAATGGAAAGGCGCGTTGAGCGGCGTGGATAAGGCACAGGGGTTCTACTATCCTGTGTCTTTTGAAGTTTATTCTGATAAATTTTATAAATTGGAGTAATTGGATATGAGTCGGATTTATACAGCACAAACGTGGATAATAATTCAATTATAAATATAGACTTGACAAATAATCCAGTAAGTGGTATTTTTGTGGAGAAAGGTGGTGCGAGCATGGGGAAAATGGAGTTCGATAAGAGAAGATGTATGTCCGCAATATACGCCATTGCGAAAGAAAAGGGTGTCAAGATAGGGGACCTAGAGAAAGAAGCGAACGTGAGCACGGGGTATCTGTCCAAGCTGAACAAGGAGGAGAACACGTCCTCGCCGAGCATTGAGCTGCTGGTGGCTGTCGCCAGGGTTCTGGGCGTTACCATTGATATGCTGGTCTATTCGGAGTATGAGGGGCTGAGCTCCAACGAGAAGTACATGCTGAAATTTCTGGACAGGCTCATAAAAAAAACGCTGTCTGGGGAATTGCAGTGGGAGAAGGAGACCAAAAAGCAGCTTTTGAATTTAGAATGCGGCTATGACCTGAGTGGTGAGGCGTATGTGCGGCATCCTTTGTTTACGGTAACGGAAACCCCGGCGGGTGGAGAGGGCAAGTTTTATCTGACTCCATGCTACTGCAGCAGGTTTTTTCCGGAAGGGGATACGCTGATTGCGGGAGATGGGTTTCATGCGGCTCTTTCCCCTTCTGATGCGGAGCTGTACATCATGAAGGTGGATAATGAAATAGCAAACATGGAAATAGGATATGACCAGTTTGAAGTCTATCTGGTTAACGGGGGGAGCGTAAAGCCTTTGGGCTGCAGTGATTTTGTATGCGGCGAGATTTCCAGGCAGATACAGAACCTGTATAAAGTGATCGTTGATGCGGATTCCAACCTTGGCATCAATGACGAAGTGAAGGGCATCATTGACCTTTACATGATGGACGGGGACGAGGAACTGCCGTTCAATTAAGGAAGGAGGCACAGTATGTGGCATATACCGATCTATAACCGGAAACTACCGAAGAAGCAGAGGGTCTTTGACGTGGAAGCTGACGAGAAGGGCGTGATCCACAGGTATTTCACCCAGAACATAAAGGGGAGCGCCTTTGTGGATTCAGAGGACGTACAGAAGCAGATAAATGAGTTTTTGGAAAAGAATGCAGTAGGGTAAGAGCTACCGAGCAACCGGATCCGATATACTGAGTTACCGACCGCCGGAGCCATGATCCTGACAGCAGAGAGAGTATTTTTGTACTCTCCCTGTTTCAGGGTATGGCTCCGGCTTTTTTTGTTTCCAAGGAAAGAGCCTGGTTACGGATCAGGGCGGATATCGGATGATGTCCGTCCTGATGGGTATCCAGGGAGGTACCCGGGATAAAAAATTCATACCGGCCGCATGTGCGCAGTGGGGCGGGATACGACATACCGGGCTTCTTGCAGCCGCGATAAAGGCGGCTGTGGGAAGCCGGATGCAGGCATCCCTGCTTTCCTGCGCTCTTTTTGTGCTGTGCTGCGGATGCCATGGCCTGGATCATGGGCCTGTCCTGCCTTTGCTGCCTCTTGGCCGGGGAAGGAGGCAGGACATGAAGATGAGGTTCAGGAAGACGCCCATGAGCCGGAGGGTCAGCTATTGCTATGAGTCCGTGACGGGGGAGAAGTTCCGCATCAGCGCGGAAGAGTACAGGGCGGAGACGGTCAGCCTGCTGCACCGGATGGATGACAGCGAGGTCAGGAACAACCTGAGTACAGGGAAGCCGGGCATCCAGAAATGGCAGGAGGAGGCGGCCAGGCAGTGGAGGGAGCGGCATCCGGATGAGGAGCCGCCGAAGAACTGGGTGCTGTCGCTGGACAGCCTTACGGGGGAGGACGGCAGCGGCATGGCGGATGACAGCCGGTATATGAAGGAGGCAGTGGACAGGGCGGCGCAGGAAGAGGCAGACCCGCTGAAGGAACTCCTGCATGAGTGCGTGGAGGAAATGGATGGGGATTCGCAGAGGCTTTACCAGAGGTATTACATGGAGGATGCCGCCCAGGCGGAGATTGCGAAGGAGTTCGGGATCTCCCAGATGGCGGTCAGCAAGAGGCTGAAAAAGCTGGAAGCCGCCCTGAAAAAGGAATGCCTGAAAAAACTTGAAAAAAAATTCTGAAATGGTTTTAAAAGCACTGCTTTCCGCGGACTGGGGTGTGGGGGGAAGGAGATTCCCACAGAAAGAGAGGTAATGGCGATGGCATTAAAGCACAAGGTCGTCATCAATGTTTCGGATTCCGGCGGCAGGAAGAGGAACGTGCTGAAGGGCGCGGACATGAAGCTCCCGGCAAGGCTTGTGAGGTTCCTGTTCGGGGATTTCACCCAGGTGTACCTTTTAGCGCCGGGGCAGACCGTGGAATCGGTTGACATCAAGGAAGTCAGGGAAGGAGGGTGTGCGGCATGTCAAAGATGAGTGAACTGGACAGGGTGCTCCGGGAACTGAAAAAGTGCGGGGAGAGCCTGGTGTGCATCGCAGAGGAACTGGCAGAGGTTCTGTCCGGTTCAGGCGAAAAGAAGGAAGCCGTGGAGAAGCCGGGGAAGAAGGAATCTGCGGGGAAAACGTCCGGACCGGAGAAGCAGTATTCCCTCACGGAAGTCAGGGCGCTCCTGGCGGAGAAGTCCAGGGCGGGCTTCACGGCGGAGGTCAGGGAGCTGCTTGCAAAGCATGGGGCGGATAAGCTGTCCGGGATCGACCCTTCGGAGTATGCGGCCCTGGTTGCGGACGTGGAGGTGCTGTGATGGGTAGGCACGCTTTATTGTCTGCGTCTTCCAGCCACCGGTGGCTTGCCTGCCCGCCGTCGGCAAGGCTCTGCGAGGGTTATGAGGACACGGGCAGCGAATACGCACAGCAGGGCACGGATGCCCACAGCCTCTGCGAGCACAAACTGAAAGCCCTGCTGGGCATGGAGACCACAGACCCGACAGAGGGGCTTTCCTTCTATGACGAGGAGATGGAGGAATGCGCCTGCGGGTATGCGGAGTATGTCCTTTCGCTGGTGGAGGAGGCGAAGAAAGCCTGCAGGGACCCGGCGGTGCTGGTCGAGCAGCGGCTGGACTTCTCCCGGTATGTGGAGGAGGGGTTCGGCACCGGGGACTGCCTGGTCATCGCGGACGGGACGCTGTACGTCATCGACTACAAGCACGGCACGGGCGTGGAGGTCTCCGCGGAGGGGAACCCCCAGATGATGCTGTACGCACTGGGCGCGCTGGAGCTGTTTGACGGCATCTATGACATTGATTCCGTGCGCATGGCGATCTATCAGCCGCGCCGGGAGAACGTGAGCGTGTGGGCCATGGCGAAGGAGGACCTTCTGCGGTGGGCGGAGGGCGAGCTCAAGGAAAGGGCGGCGCTGGCCTATGCAGGTGAGGGTGAGTTCCGAGCCGGGGAGCACTGCCGTTTCTGCCGTGCGAAGGCGGTCTGCAGGAAGCGGGCGGAGTACAACCTGGAGCTTGCGAAGTACGATTTTGAGATGCCCGCAACGCTGGAGGAAGACGAGATCGCGGCGATCCTCGTGAAAGCGGATGAGCTGGCGGCATGGGCGGCGGATGTGAAGGAGTTCGCACTGCAGCAGGCGCTCTCTGGAGTGAAGTATGCCGGGTTCAAGGTTGTGGCCGGAAGGTCAAACAGGAAGTACACGGATGAAAAGGCGGTGGCTGATACCGTATCGAAAGCGGGATATGACCCGTATGAGCCGAAGCTGTTAGGCATCACGGCCATGGAGAAGCTGCTGGGCAGGAAGAAATTTGCGGAGATATTGAAAGGGCTTGTGGAGAAGCCGCAGGGCAAGCCGGCCCTGGTGCCTGAGAGCGACAAGAGGCCGGAACTGAACACAGCGCAGGAAGATTTCAAGGAAGATTAGGAGGAAAACCATATGTCAAACACAGTCAACAATCCAACAAAAGTGATTACTGGACCTGATACCCGGTGGAGCTACTGCAACGCATGGGAAGCAAAATCAATCAATGGAGGCACGCCTAAGTTCTCCGTGTCGCTCATCATCCCGAAGTCGGATAAGAAGACCATTGCGAAGATCGAGGCGGCGATTGAGGCGGCATACCGTGAGGGCGAGGCGAAACTGAAAGGAAACGGCAGGAGCGTCCCGGCGCTTTCCGTCTTGAAGACCCCGCTGCGTGACGGGGATACGGAGCGCCCGGATGATGAAGCCTATGCGGATTCCTATTTTGTCAATGCCAACAGCTCCACGGCTCCCGGTATCGTGGATGCAGACCGCCAGCCGATCCTTGACCATTCCGAGGTGTACAGCGGCGTATATGGCAGGGCGAGCATCAATTTCTATGCTTTCAATTCCAACGGAAATAAAGGGATCGCCTGCGGGCTGAACAACCTGCAGAAGCTCCGTGACGGGGAGCCGCTGGGCGGCAGGTCACGTGCGGAGGATGACTTTGCGGACGGAGACGGGGATGATGAGGATTTCCTGTCATGACCAGATAAACAGAAATATGGCCGCCGGGTGGCGGGGAACGGGCATCTGCCTTTTCCCTGCTGCCCTTAAGGCGGTGAAAGGAGCTGGTGGGAATGGAGTCTATCAATATTGACATAGAGTCGTTTTCGTCTGTGGATTTATCCAAATGCGGCGTTTACCGGTATGCCTCATCCCCGGATTTTGACATCCTTCTGTTCGGATACAGCGTGGATGGTGGGGATGTGCATGTGGTTGACTTATGCCAGGGGGAGGAAATCCCAGCGGATATCGTGGCGGCGCTTTCGGATGATTCTGTCATCAAGTGGAGCTACAATAACAATTTCGAGCGTGTTTCGCTGTCAAATTATTTCGGCACATGGTTTGAGCCTGGGAGCTGGCGCTGCACGATGGTGTGGGCGGCTTATCTTGGCCTTCCGCGGTCATTGGAGGATGTAGGCGCGGTGCTTGGGCTGGAGAAGCAGAAGCTGTCTGAGGGGAAAGACCTGATCCGGTATTTCTGTGTCCCTTGCAAGCAGACCAAAGCAAACGGCGGCCGGACGCGGAACCTGCCGGGGCATGACAGGGAGAAGTGGGAGCGGTTCAAAGCCTATAACCTGCGTGATGTGGAGGCGGAGATGCAGATACAGCAGAGGCTTTCCAGATACCCTGTGCCGGATTTTGTGTGGGAGGAATACCAGCAGGACCAGGAGATAAATGACCGGGGCATCGGTGTGGATATGGAGATGGTCAGGAATGCGATTGCCATAGACGGGCGTTCCAAGGCGGAACTGTCGGCGGCAATGAAGGAACTGACAGGACTGGAGAACCCAAATTCCGTTCAGCAGATGAAACAGTGGCTTTCGGAGAATGGGGTGGAAACGGATTCCCTTGATAAAAAGGCTGTAGCGGAGCTGATGAAAGATGCGGAGGAGCCTTTGCGGAAGGTTTTGGCACTCCGGCAGCAGCTGGCCAAATCTTCTGTAAAGAAATACCAGGCGATGGAGAACGCGGTGTGTGCGGACAGCCGTGCGCACGGGATGTTTGCCTTCTATGGTGCCAACAGGACGGGGCGGTTCTCTGGGCGCATCATCCAGCTGCAAAACCTGTATAAAAACACAATGCCTGATTTGGCGCAGGCGAGGGAGCTTGTGAGGTGCGGTGATTTTGAAGCACTGGAAATTTTATATGATTCCGTGCCGGAGGTGCTTTCGGAACTTATCCGCACGGCTTTTGTGCCGCAGGACGGCAGGAAGTTCATTGTGGCGGATTTTTCAGCGATTGAGGCGAGGGTGCTTGCATGGATCGCCGGGGAGCGGTGGCGGCTGAAAGTGTTCGAGGGCGGCGGTGACATTTACTGCGCATCGGCAAGCCAGATGTTCCATGTCCCGGTGGAGAAGCGCGGCGTGAACGGGCATCTGCGGCAGAAGGGGAAGATAGCGGAGCTGGCCCTTGGATACGGCGGGTCGGTAGGCGCGCTGATCTCCATGGGCGCGCTGGAGATGGGGCTTGCGGAGGAAGAGCTGCAGCCGCTGGTGTCGGCGTGGAGGGATTCCAACCCATGCATCACGGAGTTCTGGTGGGCGGTTGACCGTGCCGTGAAGGAATGCATCAAAATGAGGGCGGGGACGGAGACGCACGGCATCCGCTTTGATTACCAGGGAGGGATGCTGTTCATCACGCTTTTTTCCGGGAGGCGGCTTGCCTATGTGAAGCCAAGGATCGGGGAGAACCAGTTCGGCGGGGAGTCCGTCACATACATGGGCGTGGGCGGCACGAAGAAGTGGGAGCGGCTGGAAAGCTACGGTCCTAAATTCGTGGAGAACATCGTGCAGGCAGTCAGCCGGGATATCCTGTGCTATGCCATGAGGACTTTGCGGAACTGTTCGATTGTGGCCCATGTGCATGATGAGGTCATCATTGAGGCGGACAGGAGGATGTCCCTTCCTGCGGTTTGTGAACAGATGGGCAGGACGCCGCCCTGGGCCAAAGGGCTGCTGCTGCGGGCGGATGGATATGAGTGTGATTTTTACCAGAAAGATTAGGCGGGGACGCATGGGATGTCAGATTGATTTCAGGAGGAAGAGAAGATGAGCAAGGCGGAAATGCAGAGGTGCAGGATGCATGGGGACTGTTTCGCAAACAGGGGCGGCGTCTGTACCTGCTTGAAGGACAATGACTTTGGCGGGAGGGACTGCCCGTTTTACAAGCCTGCGGATACGGTCCGGAAAGAACAGCGCAGGCGGAATGGAGGTATGGTTCATGGGGATCGGAAGGTATAACAGCGAGGGGTATCCTGACCCCACGACTTATGAGGCATTGAAAGGGATCAGCAGGGAGGAGATGGCCGGGAAGCGGGCATACAGGCCGCTTGTCTATATATGTTCCCCGTTTGCCGGGGATATGGAGGGGAATGTGCAGAAGGCCAGGCGGTACAGCAGGTTTGCGGTGGGGAACGGCGCGATCCCTGTTGCGCCGCATCTGCTGTTCCCGCAGTTCCTGGATGACAGGAAGCCTGCGGAGCGGGCGGTCGGCATATTCGCGGGGCTGGTGCTCCTGGGGAAGTGCGACCAGCTGTGGGTGTTCGGCAGCACCATATCCACGGGGATGGCGGCGGAGATTGAGAAAGCGGAGAAACGGGATATGGTCATCCGTTATTTCACGGAGGACTGCGAGGAGGTGTGAAGGGCATGAGGATGACATTTTACACGGCGAACTGCAAGGGGAACGCGAAGAACAGCCTGTATCCCAACAGGCGGGTCATTGACAATGAGGATGACTGCATGGAGGTGGTGGCGTTTGACCATGTGTGCGCGGAGTTTCGGAACTGCCGCAGGAGCGGGGATAATTTCCTCTCCTGCGATGTGGATGTGATGGACTGTGACAACAGCCATTCTGACAACCCGGAGGACTGGATTCATCCGGAATACCTGGAAGAAAAGGTCGGGGCAGATGTGGCGTTTGCCGTGGTGCCGAGCCGGAACAACATGAAGCCGAAGGAGGGGAAGTCTGCAAGGCCCAGGTTCCATGTATATTTTCCGCATGACCCGGTGACTGACGGGGAGGCGTGTGCGGCATTGAAGAAGGCCATACAGCAGAAATTCCCGTTCTTTGACGCCAAGGCGCTGGACTCTGCCCGTTTCATTTTCGGGCATCCGGCAGATTCCATCCTCTGGCATGAGGGCGAGATCACCATTGACTGCATCGTGAAGCCGCAGGGCGGCAGGGAGATACCCCAGGGGCAGAGGAACGCCACCATGTCCCATTTTGCGGGGCGTGTGGTGAAACGGTACGGGGCAACGGAAAAGGCGCATGAAATCTTCATGGAAGAGGCGGGAAAGTGCAATCCGCCTCTGGAGGATGCGGAGCTTGCCATGATCTGGCAGAGCGCCTGCCGGTTTGCGGAAAAGGTGCAGGGGCAGGAGGGCTATGTCGCCCCGGATGCGTACAATGACGAGTTCGGGAGGGAGTCCTTAAAGCCGGGCGATTATTCCGACATCGGGCAGGCGAAGGTGCTGACCAGGGAGTACGGAGTGGAGCTGCGCTATACGGCGGCTACGGATTACCTGCGTTTCTGCGGGCAGTATTGGGTGGAGTCGAAGCAGCAGGCGGTGGGAGCGGCGGAGGAGTTCCTTGACCTGCAGCTTGCGGATGCGAAGGATGAGATCGCCCGGACGAAACAGGCGCTCATGGATACCGGCATATCGGAGGAGGCCATCACCTCCGGCGGCAAGTCGCTGGAGAAGAAAATAAGCGGCGGGCAGATGGACGCCTACCTTGCGTATATGTCCGCCCAGGCGTATAAGGCGTTCGTGATGAAGCGGCGGGACATGAAGTATGTGGTTTCCGCACTGCAGGCGGCGAAGCCTATGCTGGAGATCAGCGTGTCTGACCTGGATAAAGACGGGTTCCTTCTGAACACGCCGGACGGCACCTATTACCTCCCGGACGGGCTGGAGGGGAAGCGTGACCACAGCCCGGAGGACTATATCACAAAAATAACGGCGGCAGCTCCCGGTGACAAGGGGGAGAAGCTGTGGCTGGATTCCCTGGAGACCATTTTCTGCGGTGATGCGGAGCTGGTTGACTATGTGCAGCAGATCGTGGGCATGGCGGCGGTGGGGCGCGTCTATATGGAATCGCTGATCATTGCCTATGGTGAGGGAAGGAACGGGAAGTCCACCTTCTGGAACACGGTTGCCCGTGTGCTTGGGACCTACAGCGGGAATATGTCCGCAGATACCCTCACGGTCGGGTGCAAGCGGAATGTGAAGCCGGAACTTGCAGAGGCGAAGGGGAAGCGGCTTATTATTGCCGCCGAGCTGGAGGAGGGGATGAGGCTGAATACTTCCGTGGTGAAGCAGATGTGTTCCACGGATGAGATTTTTGCGGAGAAAAAGTATAAGGATCCGTTTTCTTTTACGCCGAGCCATACGCTGGTGCTTTATACCAACCACCTGCCAAGGGTGGGCGCGAATGACCCGGGGACATGGCGGCGCCTGATTGTGATTCCTTTCCATGCCAAAATTGAAGGGGCGGGGGATGTGAAGAATTATGCGGATTTCCTTGTGGCGGAGGCGGCACCGGCTGTCATGGCATGGATCATTGAAGGTGCAAAAAAGGCAATCAGCAGGAACTTTCATATCCCCTGTCCTGTATGCGTGGAAGATGCCATCAAAGCGTATAGGGAGGACAATGACTGGCTTGGGCATTTTCTGTGTGAGTGCTGCGAGGCTGATAAGACATACCGGGAGAAGTCCGGCGTGCTGTACCAGGAATACCGCAGTTACTGTATGAGGACGGGTGAGTACACCAGAAGTACGGCAGATTTTTATAACGCGCTGGAGTCTGCCGGCTTTTCCCGGAGGAAGGCAAAGGTCGGCATTATCGTGTATGGGCTGCGGATAAAGGAGGAAGATTTTGAAGGCTGAGAAAGCCCATGTTTTGGGGAAAGGTGCAGGTCGGTGCAGGTCTTGGTATAAACCCCCTTTAGGGCAGTTTTTTCAGCAAAAAATCACTTATAGAGGAGTTTTAGGTACGACTTGCACCGACCTGCACCCAAAAGGCTGGAATGCTTGAAAAATAAGGGATTGGAGGCAATTGCATGAGAGAGAAGACCATAGAGCAGAAATTCAGGGCGGCAGTCAAGGCCGCAGGTGGTCTGGCATTAAAGTTCGCATCGCCCGGTTTTGATGGGGTGCCTGACAGAATCGTACTTCTCCCGGATGGGAAGATGGCGTTTGTGGAGGTCAAGGCACCGGGGAAAAAGCCCCGCCCCCTGCAGCTGGCACGGCACAGGCTTTTACGGAAGCTGGGGTTTAAGGTGTATGTTTTGGATGATGAGTCACAGATTGGAGGGATGATTGATGAAATTAAAAATTCGGTGTGACTGGTGCGGGAAGGAATTCATGAGGGATTCAGCTTTCCTAAAGGGGAAGAAGCATCATTTCTGCTGTAGGCAGTGTTTAGCGGATTTTAGCAGTAAATCTAAAAATCCAGACGGTTATGCATCGCTGAAAGACTTTACCAATATTGCAGCTACGTTCACAAGGATAAACAAGGTGACAAATAAAACGAGAATGACCGCAGAGGTCAGAGAAAAATTAAGAAAAATCCATTTGAATACAGGCAAAGGGAGAACCTATGCCAAACGTTATGGAAAGCATGAACACCGTATTGTTGCAGAACAGATTCTTGGCAGGACATTATTGCCAGAAGAGGTTGTTCATCATATTGATGGCAATAAGCGTAACAATAAGCCAGAAAATCTGAGGGTATTTGAATCCCAAAGCGACCATGCAAAATTTCATGCGGAGTTCAGATGGTTCATAAAAGAACTTGAAAAATTGGATGCAGAGGGAGGTGATGCCTGATGAAGTTCGTACCACACAGTTATCAGAAATTTGCGATCGAATATATTGAAAGCCATCCGATAGCGGCTGTTCTGTTGGATATGGGCTTGGGTTGAGGGCAAGACAGGGATAACGCTGACGGCGGTGAATGACCTGATGTTTGACAGCTTTGAGGTCCATAAGGTGCTTGTGATAGCGCCCATCAGGGTGGCTTCATTCAGCTGGCCAGCAGAGATGGAGAAATGGGACCATCTGAAAGGGATGAGGTACAGCGTGGCGGTCGGCACGGCGGCGGAGAGGCTTTCTGCATTGAGACGGCAGGCGGACATTTACCTGATCAACCGTGAGAACGTGCAGTGGCTGGTTTCAGAGAGCGGCATCCCCTTTGATTTTGACATGGTGGTGATCGATGAGCTGTCATCCTTTAAGAACCACCAGACAAAACGCTTCAAGGCGCTGATGAAAGTGAGGCCGAAGGTGAAGCGCATCGTGGGGCTGACAGGGACGCCTTCCAGCAACGGGCTGATGGACCTGTGGGCGGAGTTTCGGCTGCTGGACATGGGGGAGAGGCTTGGGCGGTTCATCGGGCAGTACCGGACATCCTATTTCCGGCCGGATAAGCAGAACGGGCAGGTGGTATTTTCCTATAAGCCGCTGCCGGGTGCGGAGAAGCAGATTTACGGCAGGATATCCGACATCACCATTTCCATGAAGTCCACTGACCACCTGCGGATGCCGGAGCTTGTAAATTCCAGATACACGGTGTACCTCTCCGAAAAGGAGCAGGAAAGATATGAGGAACTGAAAAAAGACCTTGTCCTGCAGCTGCCGGACGGGGACATCACAGCCGCCAATGCGGCGGCCCTTTCCGGGAAGCTGTCGCAGATGGCGAACGGGGCCATATATACGGATACAGGGGAGACCGTTTCCGTCCATGAGAGGAAGCTGGATGCGCTGGAGGACATCATTGAAGCAGCGAACGGCAAGCCGGTATTGGTGGCTTACTGGTTCCGGCATGACTTTGAGATGATTTCAGAGCGGCTCCAAAAGCTGAAAATCCCATATGACAGGCTGGACGTGGATGCCACCATCCGGAAATGGAATGCAGGGGAAATCCCAGTGGCGCTGATCCATCCGGCATCTGCCGGGCACGGCCTGAACCTGCAGGCGGGTGGTTCCACCCTTGTGTGGTTCGGCCTTACCTGGTCACTGGAATTATATCAGCAGACAGTGGCGAGGCTGTGGCGGCAGGGGCAGTCATCGGAGACCGTGGTGGTGCAGCACATCATCACGGATGGCACCATAGACGGGCGAATCATGAAGGCGTTGTCAGAAAAAGATAACATGCAGTCCGCATTGATCGATGCGGTGAAAGCGGAGGTGGGAGCGTATGGGTAAGTCAGGACAGGTGAGCACGGGAAAGGGCGGGGAATTGGATGGAAGAGGGTCTGCCGGGATGACAGCAAGGGAATATCTGTCCCAGGCATATTACCTGGACCAGAGGATAAACAGCAAGATTGAGCAGGTGGAGTCCTTGAATGACCTGGCGAGGAAAGCCGGGTGTGCCATCAGCGGGATGCCCAGGAACCCGGACCGGGCGGTGTCCTCCATGGCCAATGCCGTGGAAAGGATCGTTGACCTGCAGGCGGAGATCAATGCGGACATTGACAGGATAGTGGGACTGAAAACGGAAATCATGAAAGTGATCAGGCAGGTGGATGACCCGGAATTCCAGACGCTTCTGGAGAAGAGGTACCTGAACTTCCATACCTGGGGGCAGATCGCCGTGGACATGGGGTACAATGTAAGGCATCTGTACCGGATACATGACAGGGCGCTGCTGGAGATCAAGATTCCTGAAGTTGTCACTGGATGTCAGTAGATGTCAAAGGGGTATGTGTGGTAATGTTAAAGTGGCAAAAATGAAAAACGGGGAAGCCCGACGGGAGAAAGTCCTGCCGGGCTTTTCCTATGCCTGGAAGGAGGCGGGGCAGATGCCGAGGAAACCAAAGCACCCATGCGGGTATCCGGGATGCCCGGAACTGACGGATGGCAGGTATTGTGAGGAACATGCCAGGGTGATGAACAGCAGGTATGAGAAGTACGGGAGGAGCCCGGAGGCGAAGAAACGGTACGGCAGGGCGTGGAAGAGGATACGTGACAGGTATGCGTCACGGCATCCGTTCTGTGAGCAGTGCCTGGAGAAGGGTGCGGCCGTGCCCGTGGAGGAAGTGCACCACAAGGTACCGCTGAGTGAAGGTGGCACACATGATGCAGGCAACCTGATTTCATTGTGCAAGTCGTGTCACTCGCGCATCCATGCGGAGCGCGGCGACCGGTGGGGCCGGTAGGGGGGATGGAAATCTCCATGGCCCCTCCCCTGGGGAACGGGGCGGGGGTCACACGCACAAAAAGCGGAAATCAAACGGGGTATTATCCCCTGCGGGAGAGGGGTGAGGGAAATGGCAAAGGACGGGACTGCAAGGGGCGGCGCAAGGGCCGGGGCCGGGCGGAAGCCTAAGGCGCTGGCGGAGAAGATCGGCGAGGGCGGCAGCGCGGCGGTGATGGAGCTGCCGGAGCCGCCCGCGATTGACGGCGCGGATATGCCGCCGGTAAAGGATTACCTGAAAGCGGCGCAGAAAAGCGGGAAGGACCTCTGCGCGGCGGAGGTCTATGAGGAGACCTGGAGGTGGCTGAAGGAGCGTGGGTGCGAGAGGCTTGTGGGCGTGCAGCTTGTGGAGCAGTATGCCATGTCGGTGTCCAGGTGGATCCAGTGCGAGGAATGTATTTCCGAATACGGGTTCCTGGCGAAGCACCCAACGACAGGGAACGCCATTGCCTCGCCCTATGTCTCCATGTCCCAGCAGTATATGAAGCAGGTCAACCAGGTCTGGTACCAGATCTACCAGGTCGTGAAGGAGAACTGTTCCGTGGCATGGCAGGGGGCCACGCCGCAGGATGACGTGATGGAGCGGCTGCTCCGGGCAAGGAACGGGGTGTGACGGGATGGGTGCGGAGAAGGACTGGACAGGGAACGGGGCGAGCGTGTATGCGGTTCTGGGCGCATCCAGCCACAGTGCGGATGCCAGGGCGCCGGATGATTATTATGCGACGGAGCCGAAGGCAATGGAGCTACTGCTTGCTGAGGAAAGGTTTGCCCCGGTTGTCTGGGAGTGCGCCTGTGGGGAAGGGCACCTGTCAAGGGTACTGGAGGCGCACGGGCATGAGGTGGTCAGCACGGATCTGGTCTACCGGGGGTATGGGAGGCAGGAAGCGGTGGATTTCCTGAAAGCGGAGGGCGGTTTTGACGGTGACATCATCACGAACCCGCCCTATAAATATGCGCTGGAGTTTGTGCGGAAAGCGCTGCGGATTGTACAGCCGGGCAGGAAGGTGGCCATGTTTTTGAAGCTGCAGTTCCTGGAAGGGAAGGGCAGGAAACGGTTCTTCCTGGAGAACCCGCCGAAGACGGTATATGTGAGTTCGTCAAGGCTGGGGTGCGCAAAGAACGGCGATTTTGTGAAGATGCCTTCCAGCGCGGTGGCGTATGCGTGGTTCGTGTGGGAAAAGGGATTTGCCGGCGAGCCGGTCATCCGGTGGATAAACTGACGGAGGCGCAGGAAAAAGTTTGCAGGAGGAATGGAATGGAGTATGTGAAGAAGAGGCTTGCGGAGATCAGGCCGTATGAGAATAACCCCAGGATCAATGACGGGGCGGTGGATGACGTGGTGGAGAGCATGCGGCAGTGTTCTTATATCGCCCCCATCATCGTGGATGAGGACGGGGTGATCCTGGCGGGGCACACCAGGTATAAGGCGCTCTTGAAGCTGGGGTATGAGGAGTGTGACGTGGTCATAGCCGCCGGGCTTACGGAGGGCCAGAAGAGGAAGTACCGGCTTTATGACAACAAGACGGCGGAGTTTGCCGGGTGGGACCAGAAGAAGCTGGGCGCGGAGCTGGCGGACGTGGATTTCTGCGGGTATGATTTCGGGCAGCCTGCCCCTGCCGCTCCCGGTGGAGGGGAGCAGGGAGGCCCTGTGGTGAAGACGTGCCCGTGCTGTGGGGAGGTGTTTGAAGTATGAGGCTGGAGGTTTTGAAACTTGCGGATATCGTCCCTTATGGGAATAACCCGCGGAAGAATGACGGGGCGGTGAATGCCGTGGCGGAGAGCATCCGGCAGTGCTCCTATGTTGCGCCCATCATCGTGGATGAGGGGAATGTCATCATTGCGGGGCATACCCGGTACAAGGCGCTGAAAGCGCTTGGCGTGGAGGAGGCGCAGTGCCTGGTCTGCGAGGGGCTGTCGGAGGAGCAGAAGAGGAAATACCGGTACCTGGACAACAAGACCGGGGAAAAGGCAACGTGGGACCTTTTGAAGCTGGAAGTGGAGCTGGAGGGGCTTGACCTGGAAGGGTTCGATTTCTTCGGGATGGCGGAGGAGCTGCCCGTGGACGGCGCAGGCGCGGGGGATGGCGCGGGCGGCGGCACGGATAGCGGCGCGGACAGGGAGATCACGGGCTCCACGGAATATGATGCGGAGGTGTTCGGGGATGAAGAGTTCAAGTACCAGTGCCCGGCGTGCGGTTTCCGGTTCAACTGATTTCCCGTGGGACTGGCGGCTGGGGGACCTGGATAAGCGCCCGAAGCACGGGCATACGGTCTTTTCCTGTTTCAGCTGCGGGGGCGGCTCTTCCATGGGGTATAAGCTGGCGGGGTATGAGGTTGTCGGCAACTGTGAGATCGACCCGGACATGATGAAGATATACCGGAAGAACAACCACCCGGAGCACAGTTTCCTCATGGACATCCATGATTTTGTTGAATTGCCGGACGGGGAGCTGCCGGAAAAGCTGAAATGCCTGGATGTCCTGGACGGTTCGCCGCCCTGTTCTGTATTCTCGCTGGCGGGTGTCCGGGAGGAGGGATGGAATGTGGAGAAGGCTTTCCGGGAGGGGCAGGCGAAGCAGCGGCTGGATGACCTGTTTTTCTATTTCATCCGGGTGGCGGAGCGTTTGCAGCCGAAGGTGGTTATTGCGGAGAATGTGAAGGGGCTGGTCACCGGCAATGCGAAAGGCTGGGTGAACCAGATCGTGAAGGCATTTGACGGGGCGGGGTATGCCGTGCAGGTGTTCCTCTTCAATGCCGCGCGGATGGGAGTCCCGCAGAAGAGGGAGCGGGTGTTTTTCATCGCCCATAGGAAGGACCTGCATTATCCGAAGCTGTCCATGGCCTTTGATTCAAAGCCGATCCCCTTTGCGGATGTCCGGGAGCCGTATGGGAAAGCGGTCCCGGAGGGCAGCCTTTTTGGGAAGCTGATGAAGTACCGGCTTCCTTCGGACAGGAAGGTCATAGACATCAACAAGAGGGTGCGGAGGAAGGAGAGCGGTTATACGTCCCCGATCAACCACGATGATGAGCCGGTGAGGACGATCACGGCAGGAGGGTATAATTTCCGCATGTGTGACGGGATGCTCATGACGGACAGGGATATCATCAGCTGCCAGACGTTCCCGCAGGATTATGATTTCATGGACCAGAATGTGCAGTATGTCTGTGGGATGAGCGTGCCGCCGGTGATGATGGCGAAGATTGCGGAGCAAGTGTACTGGCAGTGGCTGAAATGACAGGTGGCGGGGCTGAATGGGTGCCTGCGTCTATGGAGCCATGCCGGGATGGGTTGCCCTTGCCAGGAAACGGTGGGCGGTTGTCTGTCCCGGTGGCTGTGTTTCCGGGATATGGTTATGGTGTATTTGATGTGGGGCAGGATGCGGCAGGAAGGAGGGCTGGTTCTGCTCTGTTGCATGATGAAATTTGATGCCCGGTTGTTTGGGCGGGATTGTCGTTTGCGGTTCTGTATGCTGGCAGGGAAAAAGCCGGGGCATGACGGAAGGAGGTGAGGCTGGTGGCGATGCGGAAGCTGAAGAAGTACAGGCCCACGAAGTTCAAGGCGAGGGGGTCTGTGTATGACAAGGCGGCTGCGGATTATGCGGTCAGCTTCATTGAGTGTCTGTGCCATACGAAGGGGACCTGGGCGGGGAAGCCTTTTGAGCTGATCGACTGGCAGGAGCAGATCATCCGGGATGTGTTCGGGACGGTCAAGGCGAACGGGTACAGGCAGTTCAACACAGCCTATGTGGAGATTCCGAAGAAGCAGGGGAAGAGTGAGCTTGCGGCAGCGGTGGCACTGCTTTTGACCTGCGGGGACGGGGAGGAGCGTGCGGAGGTGTACGGCTGTGCGGCTGACCGGCAGCAGGCTTCCATTGTCTTTGAGGTGGCGGCGGACATGGTGCGGATGTGCCCGGCGCTGAACAGGAGGGTGAAGATACTGGCGTCCCAGAAGAGGATCGTGTACCAGCCGACCAACTCTTTTTATCAGGTTTTGTCGGCGGAGGCGTATTCCAAGCATGGGTTCAATATCCATGGGGTTGTGTTTGATGAGCTGCATACCCAGCCGAACCGGAAACTTTTTGACGTCATGACGAAGGGATCCGGGGATGCCAGGATGCAGCCTTTGTATTTTCTGATCACCACTGCGGGGACGGATACGAATTCCATCTGTTATGAGACGCATCAGAAAGCGGTGGATATCCTGGAAGGGCGGAAGAATGACCCTACTTTCTATCCGGTGATCTATGGCGCGGATGAGGCGGCTGACTGGACGGACCCGAAGGTCTGGAAGAAGGCCAACCCGTCCCTGGGCATCACGGTGGGGCTTGACAAGGTGAAGGCGGCCTGCGAGTCGGCGAAGCAGAACCCGGGGGAGGAGAATTCCTTCCGGCAGCTTAGGCTGAACCAGTGGGTGAAGCAGGCTGTCCGGTGGATGCCGATGGCGAAGTGGGATGCCTGTGGGTTCCGGGTGGATGCGGAAGAGTTGGAGGGGCGTGTGTGTTATGGCGGGCTGGATTTGTCTTCCACAACGGACATCACGGCTTTTGTGCTGGTGTTCCCGCCGCTGGATGAGGAGGATAAGTTCTGTGTGCTGCCTTATTTCTGGATACCGGAGGAGACGCTGGGGCTTCGCGTGAGGCGTGACCATGTCCCTTATGATGTGTGGGAGAGGCAGGGGTTCCTGGAGACCACGGAGGGGAATGTGGTGCATTATGGGTATATTGAGAAGTTCATTGAGCGGCTGGGGGAGCGGTTCAATATCCGGGAGATCGCCTTTGACCGGTGGGGAGCGGTGCAGATGGTCCAGAACCTGGAGGGGATGGGGTTCACGGTAGTCCCATTCGGGCAGGGGTTCAAGGATATGTCGCCGCCGACCAAGGAGCTGATGAAGCTGACGCTGGAGCAGGGGATAGCCCACGGGGGGCACCCTGTCCTGCGGTGGATGATGGACAATATTTTCATTCGGACGGATCCGGCGGGGAATATCAAGGCGGACAAGGAGAAGTCAACGGAGAAGATTGACGGTGCCATTGCCATGATCATGGGGCTGGACAGGGCAATACGGTGTGGGAATGACACGCGGGAGTCGGTCTATGACACAAGGGGGCTGCTGGTATTCTGACAGGAGTAGGAAGGAAGTGGTAGCAATGGGATTATTGAGAGGGCTGTTTCGGGCGAGGGGCGAACCTCAGGACAGGACATCAGGAAGCGCTTACAGTTTCTTCCTGGGGAACAGTACAAGCGGGAAACGGGTGAATGAGCGTTCTTCCATGCAGATGACGGCGGTGTACTCCTGTGTCCGGATTCTTTCGGAGGCGGTGGCAGGATTGCCGCTGCATTTTTACCGTTATACGGAGGACGGTGGGAAGGAGAAGGCGGCGGGGCATCCGCTGTATTTTCTGCTCCATGATGAGCCCAATCCGGAGATGACTTCTTTTGTGTTCCGGGAGACGCTGATGACACACCTGCTCCTTTGGGGGAATGCCTATGCGCAGATCATCCGCAACGGCAGGGGGGAGGTCATTGCGCTGTACCCTCTGATGCCGGACAGGATGAGTGTGGAGCGGGACGGCAGCGGGCAGCTTTATTATGAGTATACGTTAGGTGTGGATGACGCGCCTACGGTGAAGGGCAGCACGGTGGTACTGCCGCCTTCGGAGGTGCTGCATATCCCCGGCCTGGGGTTTGACGGGCTGGTGGGGTATTCGCCTATTGCCATGGCGAAGAATGCCATCGGGATGGCGATTGCCTGTGAAGAATATGGGGCGAAGTTCTTTGCCAACGGCGCACAGCCCAGCGGCGTGCTGGAACATCCGGGCACCATCAAGGACCCAGCGCGGGTGAGGGAGAGCTGGCAGTCCACTTTTGGGGGAAGCCACAATGCGAACAAGGTGGCGGTCCTGGAGGAGGGCATGAAATATACGCCTATCTCCATTTCACCGGAGCAGGCGCAGTTCCTGGAGACAAGGAAGTTCCAGATCAATGAGATCGCGAGGATTTTCCGTGTGCCGCCGCATATGGTCGGGGACTTGGATAAGTCTTCTTTTTCAAACATTGAGCAGCAGAGCCTTGAGTTTGTGAAATATACGCTTGACCCGTGGGTGTCCCGGTGGGAGCAGTCCATGTCGCGGTCTCTGCTTACTGCGGAGGAGAAAAAGGAGTATTTCGTGAAGTTCAACGTTGATGGGCTCCTCCGGGGCGATTACCAGAGCCGCATGAACGGGTATGCCGTGGGGCGGCAGAACGGGTGGATGTCGGCAAATGATATCCGGGAGCTTGAGAACCTTGACCGCATCCCGGAGGAGCTTGGAGGAGATTTGTATCTGGTGAACGGGAACATGATGAAGCTGGAGGATGCCGGGCTGGGTTACGGCGTGGGTATTCCTGCAGGAGGCACGGAAGATGGCGGCGGTTTGGCTGTCAGGGAGGGAAGACAGAGGAATCCGGGAGCCGGTTCTGTGGGAGCAGCAGAAAGGGATGATGGTTCCGGCAGCAGCCCTGGGAAGGACAGAAATACCGGGAAAGGCAGAGGGCATCCCGGAAAAAGGACTGGCGGTAACCTGGAGGCCAGGCATCCGGATCAGGGGATGTAGGCTCTGCGGATTTGCGAGACCGGAGAAGTGCTGCGATAGTGCAGCGGATTATGGAGGTGGATGATGAAGAGGAAGTTCTGGAACTGGATAAAAAACCAGGATGAGAGCGGGGCAGAGATGCGGACGCTCTTTTTGAATGGGGAGATTTCAGATGAGACGTGGTTCGGGGATGAAGTCACGCCGGGGATCTTCCGGGATGAGCTGAATGCCGGGAAGGGGCCGGTCAATGTCTGGATCAATTCCCCGGGTGGGGATGTGTTCGCAGCGGCGCAGATCTACAACATGCTGATGGATTATCCCTATGATGTGACGGTGGTGATTGACGGTCTGGCGGCGAGTGCCGCATCGGTGATTGCGATGGCGGGGACGAAGGTGCGGATGTCGCCGGTGGCAATGATGATGATCCACAACCCGGCCACGATCGCGATTGGGGATTCCGAGGAGATGAAGAAAGCGGTCAAGATGCTGGACGAGGTGAAGGAGTCCATCATGAACGCCTATGAGATCAAGACCGGGCTTGCCAGGGATAAGATTTCAAGGCTGATGGATGCGGAGAGCTGGTTCAATGCGAAGAAGGCGGTGGAGCTTGGGTTCGCGGACGAGGTCATGTTCTCTGGACAGAATGCGCAGGATGCTGGCGGCGTGCTGTTTTCGGATGAAATGGATGCGCCGGTGATGTTTTCCAGGCAGGCGGTCATGAATTCCATGCTGGGCAGGCTCATCCCGCCGAAGAAGCCGGGGACTCCGGTGGAGCAGCTGGAGAAGAGGCTGAACCTGCTCCTGCATTAGGGGCGGTTTAGAAGAGGCGGGCGGCTGGCACATCGGATGTCTTGAAGCATTGAAGCAGATGGACAGGGCAGGGAGTCCAGACATTACAAGGAGAAGGAGGCAGGGAGTTCTGCTGAAATCAGGAAGAATGGGATAAGGGCTGAGCAATCGGCTCTTTTTCTGTTTCTGGGGGGAGGTGGAAACGGTGAAGAAGACCGGGAAAGGGGATTACCATGCAGTGTCCTTATCCGGCGGGAAGGACAGTACGGCAATGCTCCTCATGATGATAGAGAAAGGGATGCCGGTTGACGGTGTGTTCTGGGCGGATACGGGCATGGAGTTCCCGGAGATGTACCGGCATATCGGGAAAGTGGATGCGTACCTGTTCCGGGAGCGGGGGCTGCATATCCATGTCCTGCGCCATCCGCGCGGTTTTGAGTGGCTGATGTTTGATGAGCCGAAGCAGAAGAAATCCGCTGTGGAGCGGCGCATCCGGGACGGGGTGCCTTTATGCGGGAATGGCTGGCCGGGCATCCGGGTGAGGTGGTGTACGGGGCAGTTAAAGACACACCTGATCACGAAGGAGGTCAACCGCCTGAAAGGGGAGTACGATGCTGTCTCCTATGTCGGGATTGCCTATGATGAACAGGAGCGGTGCAAGGGGGAGCGTTACCCGCTTGTGGAGTGGCAGGTGACGGAGGAACAGGCCCTGCGGTACTGCTATGGGAAGGGTTTTGACTGGGGCGGGCTGTATGAAATCTACCACCGGTGTTCCTGCTGGTGCTGCCCGTTCCAGAGGATAGATGAGCTGCGGAAGTTAAGGAAGCACCATCCAGAATTATGGGGGAGGATGCTTGAAATGGATGCGCGTGCGCTGGGGCAGTTCGGGGAGACCCCGCTGGGGATGTTCCGGAAGGGCTGGACGGTCGGTGCGTTGGATGAACGTTTTGAGGCGGAAGAACAGGGCAGGAAGTTCTGCCGCCACAGGAAGAAGGAGTCAGGGGCTGAGGAACCGGCTCTTTTATTTTGCACAGAAACAGGCATCCCGGGAGCGGATGCCGCAAATCAAGAAAGCGAGGGTTTTTTATGAGTAAGATTTTGGAACTGCGTGAGAAGAGGGCAAAGGCATGGGATGCTGCAAAGAAGTTCCTGGATGCCAAAAGGGGAGCGGACGGGATGCTGTCCGCGGAGGACACGGCTGCCTATGAGAAGATGGAAGCGGACGTGGTGAACCTGGGGAAGGAGATCGAGCGGCTGGAGCGGCAGGCGGCGATCGACGCGGAGCTGTCCAGGGCTACCAGCACGCCGATCACGGCGAAGCCCGGCAGCAGGGCGGATGACGGGGAGGGGGATAAGACGGGACGCGCCTCTGATGACTACCGGAAGAATTTCTGGAATGCCATGCGCTCCAAGGCCCCTATGCCGAATGTGGCCAATGCCCTGCAGGTGGGCACGGACTCCGAGGGCGGCTACCTGGTGCCGGATGAGTATGAGCGCACGCTGGTGGAGGCTCTGGAGGAGGAGAACGTTTTCCGGCAGATGGCGAAGGTCATCAGGACTTCCAGCGGCGACCGGAAGATCCCCGTGGTTGCAGGCAAGGGTACGGCATCCTGGATTGACGAGGAGGGCGCGTTCCCGGAGAGTGATGATTCCTTCGGGCAGGTGTCCATCGGGGCATACAAGCTGGGGACGATGATCAAGGTCTCCGAGGAGCTGCTGAATGACAGCGTGTTTGATCTGCAGTCCTATATCTCCCGTGAGTTTGCCCGCAGGATCGGGGCGAAGGAAGAGGAGGCGTTCTTTGTTGGGGACGGCAAGGGCAAGCCGCTGGGCGTGCTGGCGGCAGCAGGCGGTGCGGAGACGGGCGTGACGGCTGCATCCGCTACGGCAGTGACGGCGGATGAGATGATAGACCTGTTCTATTCGCTGAAGGCCCCTTACAGGAAGAAATCCGTGTGGGTGCTGAACGATTCCACCATCAAGGCCATCCGCAAGCTGAAGGACGGCAACGGGCAGTACCTGTGGCAGCCTTCCCTTGTGGCGGGCACGCCGGACACTATCCTTGGCAGGCCGGTGAAGACTTCCGCATATATGCCGGCCATTGCGGCAGGGGCAAAGACCATTGCCTTCGGTGATTTCTCTTATTACTGGATCGCTGACAGGCAGGGGCGTTCGTTCAAGCGGCTGAATGAGCTGTATGCGGCCACCGGGCAGGTGGGCTTTCTGGCTTCCCAGCGTGTGGACGGCAAGCTGGTCCTGGCGGAAGCGGTGAAGGTGCTGGCGCAGAAAGCGGCATCCGGCTCATAAAGGGCAGCGGTTCCGGAGGCTTTGGGAGTATTGGGGATGCCGGTGCAGGAGCCGGCATCCCGCCCATATAAAGCAGGTGCATTTTGAGGTTTAAAGGAGGCGGTGCTGTTGGTGACGCTGGAAGAGATGAAGAACTATCTACGTGTGGATTATGATGAGGACGATGACCTGATTGAAAGCATGATCGGGGCGGCGGAGAAGATCTGCATGGATGTGGCGAGGATGGATGACAGGAGTGAGTTTGCCGCCGTGGTGAATGCCAGGATTTCCGTGCTGTATGCGGCGGCCTACCTTTATGAGCACAGGGAGGAGGCTGACCACCATGCGCTCACCCTGACCCTGCGGGCGCTGCTCTTCGGCAGCAGGAAGGAGGGCTTCTGATGGATGTGGCATTGCTGAATGAGAGGGTGACGTTCCAGAAGAATGAGGCTGTCGCGGATGATGTGGGGAACCACAGGAATGTCTGGACGGATTATTATGCCTGCTCTGCCACTATCGGAGGGGAGGGGCTGGCATCTTCAAAGGAAGTGCAGGAGGCCGGGATGACCGTGGAGGATGCGTCCATGACGGTGACTGTCCGGTACTGCAGGAAAGCGGTGGACATCATGTCCACCAGATACCGGGTCCTGTTCCGTGGGGAGGTTTATGACATTGTGAATGTGGACCATATGAATTTCAAGAAGAAATCTTTGAAGTTTACCTGCAGGAAAGTGAGGCGGTGAAGATGTCGGACAGGGTGCGGATAGACCAGCTTGCGGCAGCGGTGATGGAGGGGCTGACGGAGTATGCGGAGCTTGTGGCGGATGAAATGAAGGCCGCGGTGAAAAAGACGGGCAGTTCCGTGAGGAAGGATATCCAGGCGGATGCGCCGAAGGACACGGGCGCCTATGCGAAGAGCTGGGCTGTGAAGAATGTGAAGGAGACATCAAGCTCCATTGAGCTGGTGGTGCATTCCAGGAACCGTTACCAGCTGGCGCACCTGCTGGAGTTCGGCCATGCGAAGCGGGGCGGCGGGCGCGTCCCGGGAAAGGCGCATATCGCGCCGGCGGAGCAGCGGGCGGAGCGGACGCTGGAGCAGGAGATTGAAAGGGCTTTGAAGGGGTGACGGGAGGACGGATTGATGAAGATGGCAGTGGAAGAAAAGGCTTTGAGGAGGTGACAGGATGGAGAAACTGGTGAAGATGATACGGGAAACGGGGCTCCCTTTTGCCTATGACCATTTTGCGGAAGGGGAATCCCCGGAGCCGCCGTTTTTGTGTTACCTGCTGCCGGGGAGTGATAATTTTGCGGCGGACGGGAAGGTGTACCATAAAGGCGCAGACGTCCACATGGAAGTCTATACGGATAAGAAAGCCCCGGAGCTGGAGAAACGGGTGGAGGATGTGCTGGATGCGCATGAGGTCTTCTATAACAAATCGGAGACATGGATCGACAGCGAGAGGCTTTACGAGGTGCTGTATATTTTTGGATGGGAGGCATGACGGATGCAGAATAAGAAGAACAAAGTGAAATATAACCTTAAGAACACGCATTATGCGATGCTCACCGTGTCGGAGGACGGGGCGGTGTCCTATGGGACGCCTGTGCCGATGCCCGGCTCGGTCTCCATCTCCCTGGACGCCAACGGGGAGCCGGAGAATTTCTATGCGGACGGGACGGCCTATTATGTCATCAACAACAACATGGGCTATGACGGCGACCTGGAGCTTGCCATGATCCCGGAGTCCTTCCGCAAGGACGCTCTAAGGGAGGTGCTGGACAGCAAGGGCGTGCTGATCGAGAACGCTTCGGCGGAGCTGGCGGCGTTCGCTCTGCTGTTCGAGTTTGACGGCGACCAGAGGCATATCCGGCATGTGCTTTACAACTGTTCGGCATCGAGGCCGGGCATTGAGGGCAAGACCAACGAGGAGAGCCGGGAGGTGCAGACGGAGACGCTGACCGTCAAGGCCACGCCGCTGGCGGACGGGATGGTGAAGGCGAAGACCGGGGACTCCACGGATGAGGCGGTGTATAACGACTGGTACAAGGCGGTGTATATGCCGGCGGTCGCGGATGCCGGCGGTGGGGAAGATGATGTGTATGGGGAGGTTTAGCGTATGAGCATGACGAGGAAGATCATGATTGACGAGAAAGAGGTGCCTTTCCGGGCATCGGCGGCGGTGCCGCGGATTTACCGTATCAAGTTCCACAGGGACATCTATAAGGATCTGAGCGCGCTGGAGAAGAGCATCGGGGACAGCGATTCGGAGAACTCGAACCTGGACCTGTTCTCGCTGGAGCTGTTCGAGAACATTGCCTTTATCATGGCGAAGCACGCCGATCCCGCCATCCCGGACACGCCGGAGGAGTGGCTGGACGGTTTCGGCACGTTCTCCATTTACCAGATTCTTCCACAGCTCATCGAATTGTGGGGGCTGAACGTGAAGACTGATGTGGAGGCTAAAAAAAACTTCGCGCAACTGACCGCCCGATGACCACGCCGCTGTTCCTTCTGCGGTGTGTGCAGCTTGGTATTTCCATCCGGGACCTGGACCTTCTGACCATCGGCATGGTCAATGACATGTATGCGGAGTACAGCAATGACGGGGCGGATTATGCCGTCATCGCGGGGCAGGATGAGTTTGATTTATTTTAACTGGAAGTAGTGTGTGGATGCGGGATGGGATGAGGTATCCCGCATCCTTTTTAAGTCTGGGGAGCCGGGCTTTTTTTGTGCCATTGAGGGGGTGTTGGTGTGGCGGCAAATCGGATCAAGGGCATCACCGTGGAGATCGGCGGCGATACCACGAAGCTCCAGACGGCCCTAAAGGGCGTGAATACAGAGATACGGAACACGCAGTCACAGCTTAAGGATGTGGAGAAGCTGCTGAAGCTGGACCCCGGCAATACGGAACTGATGGCGCAGAAGCACCGGCTCCTTGGGGATGCGGTCAAAGAGACGAAGGAGAAGCTGGAGACGCTGAAAATTGCGGCGGAGCAGGCGAATGACGCGCTGGCAAGGGGCGAGATTTCCCAGAGCCAGTATGATGCCCTGCAGAGGGAGATCATCGAGACGGAGCATAACCTGCGGGATTTGGAGCAGCAGGCAGACCGGTCCGCCGTGGTGCTGCAGAAGATAGCTGCCACAGGGGAGAAGTTAAAGACGGTGGAATCCGCCATTGAGGGCGTGGGGCAGAAGCTGATGCCGGTCACTGCGGCTGTGGGCGGGCTTGGCACTGCGGCAGTGAAGGTGGCGGCTGACTTTGATTCGGCCATGAGCCAGGTGGCGGCGGTCTCCGGGGCCACAGGAAAGGACCTGGAGGCGCTGAGGGACAAGGCGCGGGAGATGGGGAGCAAGACCAAGTTCTCTGCGTCCGAGGCTGCCGAGGCCATGAACTACATGGCGATGGCGGGCTGGAAGACTTCTGACATGCTCTCTGGCATCGAGGGTATCATGAACCTTGCCGCCGCTTCCGGGGAAGACCTTGCGACTACGTCCGATATCGTGACGGATGCTCTGACTGCCCTGGGGCTGTCCGCGGAGGATTCCGGGCATTTTGCGGATATCCTTGCGGCGGCAAGCTCCAATGCCAACACGAACGTATCCATGATGGGGGAGACGTTCAAATACTGTGCGCCGGTGGCAGGCGCCCTGGGGTTCACGGCGGAGGACACTGCGGAGGCCATCGGGCTGATGGCGAACGCGGGCATCAAGTCTTCCCAGGCGGGGACGGCTATGCGCTCCATGATGACCAACCTCACCGGGGAAGTGAAGTTTGTGGGGGATGCCTTCGGGGAGCTGACGGTGCAGACCACCAACACGGACGGGAGCATGAGGAGCCTTGGGGACATCCTCACGGACTGCCGGGCGGCATTCGCGCAGATGTCCGAATCGGAGAAGGCGGCCAATGCGGAGGCGCTGGTGGGGAAGAATGCCATGTCAGGGTTCCTTGCGGTGATGAATGCCGCGCCGGGTGACATTGAGAAGCTGAACAGTGCCATCAGTAACTGTGACGGCACGGCGGAGAAGATGGCGGAGACCATGCAGGATAACCTTGCGGGGCAGCTTACGATTTTGAAAAGCCAGCTGGAGGAGCTTGCCATCTCCATCGGTGAGATACTGATGCCCTATATCCGGCAGATCGTTGGGTGGATACAAGGGCTTGTGGACTGGCTGAACAGTCTGGACGAGGGCACGAAAAAGATCATTGTCACGGTTGCCCTGGTGGCGGCCGCGCTGGGGCCGATGCTGATCGTGGTCGGGAAGGTGGTAGGGGCCATCGGAACTATCATGACGGTGGTGCCGCAGATAGCCGGGGCGATTTCCGGCGTGATAGGGTTTGTGTCCGGGACGGTGATCCCGGCCATCTCTGCGGTGGTTGCGGCTATCGGATGGGTGCCTCTGGCGATTGCCGCGGTGGTGGCAATCCTCGTGGTGCTGTATAACAAGTGCGGATGGTTCCGGGATGCGGTCAATGCCATCTGGTCGCAGGTCAAAGAATTTTTTGTGTCTGCATGGCAGGCCATCTGTTCGTTCTTTACGGAGACCATACCAGATGCGTGGAATTCGCTGGTGTCGTTTTTCCAGGGGATCCCGGAGTGGTGGAGCGGGCTGTGGCAGTCCGTGGGTGACTTTTTCAGCGGTATCTGGACGGATATGATGAACAACCCTGTCCTGACCGGGATCGTGGACATGATACGCTCCCTTTGGGAGAACCTTTCCACGACGCTGCAGGGCGTCTGGCAGGGCATCCAGACGGCGGCTTCCGGGGCATGGGAGCTGATCAAGAATGTCATCCTGGGGCCGGTGCTGCTGCTGATTGACCTGGTGACGGGGAACTTTACGAAGCTGAAAGAGGATGCGCTGAATATCTGGACGAATATACAGAATGCGGCGTCTTCTATCTGGTCGGGTATCCAGCAGGTGGTGGGTTCGCTGGCGCAGGGGCTTGTGGACCATGTTTCCATCCTGTTCACCGGGCTGAAAAATACTGTGGCGAATATCTGGGCGGCTATAAAGAATACGGCTTCGTCCGCATGGAACGGGCTGAAAAACCTTGTGTCGTCTATTGCGTCCAATTTAAAGCAGGCGGCGGTGAACGCCTTCAAAAGTATGGTTTCCGGCATCGGCTCCGCGCTGTCCTCTTTGGGGAGCGTGGTGCAGTCCGGGTTCCAGTCCGCCATCAGCTTCATCACCTCGCTGCCGGGGAAAGCTCTGGAATGGGGGAAGGATTTCATCAATGGGATTGCGGACGGCATCCGGAGCGCCATTGGCAACGTGGTGAGCGCAGTGTCGGACGTGGCGGACAAGATACGCTCCTTCCTGCATTTCTCGGTACCGGATGAAGGGCCTCTGACGGATTATGAGGGCTGGATGCCGGACTTCATGAAAGGGCTGGCGAAGGGCATTGAGAAAGGCCGGGGCATGGTGAAGGAGGCGGTGTCCGGCGTGGCGTCTGACCTGATGCTCCAGCCACAGGCGGCAGCCGTCCAGATGCAGGGCGGAGGCGGCGCGTCCGGGGATTCCGTGAGGGAGCTTTTGGGCGGCCTCAGGGAGATGCTCTCCGGCCTGCAGGAGATGGCAGGGGGAGGCACTATCTGTATCCCTGTGTATGTGGGCGGGACGCTGCTGGATGAAGTGGTGGTGGACGCGCAGGCAAGGCAGAACTTAAGGTCAGGAGGGAGATAAGTATGGCATATATACAGTATTTGACGCTTGACGGGGTGCCGCTCCCTCTGCCGGATTCCTATGGGGTGCAGATGAGCGATGTGGAGGCGGATTCCGGCGGCGAGACGGAGGCCGGGACTACGCAGAGGGACGTGGTGAGGATGGGCGTGGTGTCCATCCCCGTTACGTTTTCCCTTTCCCCGAAGTGGCTTAAGGTTCTGACGGGGTTCAAGCAGAAGGAGAAGCTGTCTGTGGATTATTTCGACACGGAGACGCTGGAGATCAAACGGACGGAGATGTTCATTGACGGATACAAGGCAAGCCTTGTGAAGGACACGTCCTATAAGGGGCTGTGGAAGGTTTCCTTCACGTTGAAGGAATTTTGAGAATCAAGTGATGGATGATTTTTTACCGCATGTTTGATATAATGGAATGGCAGATTGAAAAAATAATATATATAATTTTATGGATTTATATCAGCAACAGTTTGCTGTTAAATCGAATATGCATATAGATTTGTATCAAAGCGAGGTTAAAAATGAAAGCTGATTGCATAAAGGATATTATAGAATTATATGATAAATTGCCGTATAGATGTATTCTTATAAGTGGTCCATGGGGAGTAGGTAAGTCATATGCGATAAATGAAATGCTGGGGAATAATAGTGATGCGTGTCATATTTCAATGTTTGGGATGGAGGATGCCCAGAAAATTTATCATGAAGTTTTTTTCCGGCTAGTAGTGAAGGATAAACATACGATTCGTAATATTCTTTCTAAAGCGGAAGATGTTGCTGCCATATTTTCAAAAAAAATATCTAATGTAAAGAGTGTTATAGAATCCTTGATACAGGAGAAAGAATTATTTCTAAAACTATCTAAAACTTTTAATAAGTTTCACTTTATTGTGATAGATGATTTGGAAAGAATGAATGAGAATATCAGGCTAGAAGAAGTATTTGGTATTATAGATGAATTAAAAAGGTGTAATTATGTAAAAGTAATTTTGGTTGCTAATATAGAACAATTGTCACAACGGGAAATGTTTGATAAATATAGCGAAAAGGTTATTGATAGAACTTATTATATAACAGAACGCCCTGGAAAAGTTAACTGGGGGGATTTAGGAATCCATCATGATTTTATAGAGGGGTTTCTTGATAAACATCATGTCAAGAATTTGCGAACACTGCAAAAGGCACAGAATCTATATGATGATGTTAAGCTGAAGTTGAAAAATATTTATAAAGAAGAATTTTATGATGAAATTCGATTGGTTTGTTATGCTATAGTAGTTGAGACTATTGAGAACTTATATGTGGAAAAACCTGATAAAAATCAAGATAGTGTTGCTCTGGAAGTTGTGAAACAAATCAATAATACACTCGAAAGAAGAATTATTCTACACTATCTACAAGGAACTAGAATAAGCAATAGTATGGTTGAAATGTTGCAAAAATATTATAAAAATGAAACTGATATAACTGCTGATGAGATTGAAGCTGGATATCAAATATTTATACATGCTGGTGACAAAGCGAATTATTATAAATCAGATGAAGAAATAAAACAGCTATTACCTGATTTGGCTGAAAAAATTAGACAAGGGACTAATATTGCAGCAATAGTGCAATATGCTGATGAATATTTTATTTGGAGTGAGCATTTACAACTGGATATTGGACAAACAAAAAATGAATATAAAGAAAAGCTTATTTTAATGATTTATAATGAAGTTATGAAGGGTGTCATGGATTACCTGACATTTGGCGTAAACGCATTTCATATACAATCTTCAATAAATCAAAGTGTTGTCGAAGATGTATGTAAAATTGTTACAAAGAAGGTAATCAATGAGCATATAAGATATCTTTCGGAGAATACACAGGGGGATCGAGCTTTCCAGTATTCATATAATCTCAGAAAGTTTGTGGACAATGTTTTTTTCCAAAATGATATTTCAGGTAATGTAGATTCTTTGTATAATGAAAAATCGTTTCCGATTTATGACGTAACAGAGCAACGGTATTGGACCAACTATAATATCATGTATGTATTACATTATGAGAATAAAGACAGATTTTTAGATTATTGCAAGGAATTGAAAATGCATTGTGATAATATGGCAGCACATAGAATTGATGTAATATTAGAAGAAATAACAAGTAAAAAATAAGCAGAAAAAGAAGTATAGGGTAAATAGATTGCTGTTTTGTAAAATAGCAATCTCAAAGAGCATCGGTCAGAAATGGCTGGTGCTTTTTCTGTGGAAAGGGGTGTTTTCATGTACCCGGTTAGCGATGCGTTCCTGCAGGCGGTGCAGGAGAATACCAGGCGGTATTACTGGACGGGGGAAATCAGGACGCAAGGCGGCGCCGTGTACCCGTTCGGTTATGAGGATATCGTGAAGGGGAGCGGGTATATCACGGCGCAGTGTTGCGGAAGCGCGGAGATAGAGCTGGGGACGGTGTATGCCGCGGAGATGGGAATCACGCTGTTTTCCCAGATAGACCGTTACACGCTGGAAGGAGCGGAGGTGCGGCTTTCATACCATCTGCGGCTTGCGGACGGGAGTTTTGAGGAAGTGCCGATGGGCATTTTTGAGGTCAGCGAGGCGAACCGGACGGCGCACTGCCTGGAGCTGAAAGCCTATGATTATATGCTGCGGTTTGAGAAGGGATTCAACGGTTTTGAGACCGTGGGAAATGCCTATGCTTTTCTGGATCTGTGCTGCAGAGCCTGTTCTGTGGAGCTGGCGCATACGAAGGATGAGATTGAGGCGATGCCCAACGGGGCGGAGCTGCTGTCTGTCTATACGGAGAATGACATTGAGACGTACCGGGATGTGCTGTACTTCGTGGGGCAGGTGCTGGGCGGCTTTTTCTGCATAAACCGGGAGGGGAAGCTGGAGCTGAGGAAGTATGGCAGGCTGTCGGTGATGGAGGTTAAGAGCAGGCATCGGTTCACCAGCAGTTTTTCCGACTTCATTACTAGATATACGGCAGTCAGTTCCACGAATCTGCGGACGCAGACGGCGGAGTATTATGCATTGGAGCCGGATGACGGGCTGACCATGAACCTTGCGGTGAATCCGCTCCTGCAGTTCGGATTGGAGGAGACGAGGGAGAAGCTGTGCAGGAATATTCTGGGTGACCTGGCTGTGGTGAATTATGTGCCCTTCGATTCCAGCACCATAGGGAACCCGGCGCTGGACCTGGGGGATGTGCTGACCTTCACGGGCGGGCAGGCGGACGGGGCGCAGATTGCTTGTATCACGTCTTTCAACTGTAAGATTGGCGGGAAGCAGACGCTGAAATGCGTGGGGAAGAACCCGCGGCTGGCGCAGGCGAAGTCAAAGAATGACAAGAACATCTCCGGGCTGCTGAACCAGATCGAGGCGGGGAGGATAGGCATCCATACGTTCACGAATGCCTCTGCGTTCACGGTGGCGGAGACGGACGTGAAGATCATCACCATTGAGTTTGCCACAAGCGAGGATAACCATGCGCAGTTTTTTGGTTCCGTCATCGTGGATGTGGAGGCGGATGCGGTGGAGCGGACAGCTTTGGCAAAGGGGGAAATTGTTATCCCGGCGGCCGGCGGTACGGATGCCGGAACAGGCGGGGAGGAAAGCCCTGGGGATGCGGGGCAGGCGCTGGAGGTGGAGCTGCCTGTCATCTGGTCTGAGGACGGGCAGGCAGCAGCGCATTTTACGTTTGAGATTAATGATTCTGTGGTGGCGATTCATCAGCCGGAGGAGACCTGGCATTCTGGGCGGCATACCATCCTTCTGTATTACCCCATTGAGGGCGTGGTGGCAAACTATACGAATGTATTCAATGTGTATATGCGGATGGGCGGCGGCACGGGAACGGTGGATACCGGCTCCTGCATTGCCAGCATCAGCGGGCAGTCCATGGGAGCGCAGTCCGCATGGGACGGGGAAATCAAGGTTGAGGAATGGGTCGGCAGGGCAGCCATTGGCGGCGGCATCCGGGCTGTTCCGGCCGACGGTGAGATTGGGATGGAGATTGACGAGACAATGAAACGGGAATGCAGTGATGTGGTTCGCGGCAGGGCAGCGGTCGGCGCATTTGCAAGGCCGGTGGAAATGGAGGTTTGGTATGAAATTGAAAGGGAACATGGTGATTGAGCTGGTGGATGGGAATACCGGGGAGGAGGAGCGGATTGAGGAAGGCAACATGGTCACCAATGCGGTGAATGACATCCTGGGGCTGAATCCCATGGGGATCTTCTATGCGGTCGCCGGGGAGTATGACGCACACCTGCTCTGGAATGATAAGCTGCTGCCCATCTGTCCGAACATGGTTGGCGGCATCCTGCTTTATTCTGACCCATTGGAGGAGGATGCGGATAATATCTACCCGTCCACGGCGAAGCTGCCGGTGGCGTATGCCGGCAATGATGTGAACGCCACGGCGAATGTGGCGAGGGGGAGCCTGAACCTGACGGAGAGCAAGGCACTGGAGGACGGGTATAAGTTTGTCTGGGAGTTCACGCCGAGCCAGGGCAACGGGACGATTGCTGCCGTGGCGCTGACTTCGGCCCTGGGAGGGAAGAATGCATACGGCAGCATGGACAGTTCCGCGACTTCTTTCCTGCAGGTCATGGAGACGAAGCTGGAGGAGCAGACGAAGGAGGAGCTGGCGGAGCTGTATAGCGCCGTTGAGGTGGATTTTGGGAACAACCTGATGTACAGCCTGACATTTGCGGACCAGTCGGTGATTGTGAAGAAAAAGAGGCTGCCGGTCTTTACGGTGGGGCTCAATGACAGGCTGGACGATACCACATGCACCCTGCTGGAGGAGACGGCCATCCCCTGTAGCACCTTCAAGTTCCAGGGCAGCTATACGCCTTACGGGGATTTCCTTGACGGGCATGACGGATACTGGTACGGGTTCTCCAATTCCGGGAATTCTTCCGGGAATGCCACGGTGTACTGGGTGAAGATAAAGAAGGATGACCTGTCCATGACTGAGGGCGTGTGGACGCTGTCCAATGTCTGCATAAGGACTCTTGGCAGCTTCAAGGTTGACACTTATGTGGAGAGGTCGTCCAGGGGCGTCATCCGGGACGGGTATCTGTATACGCCCGCTTATGACAATACGGGCATTTATAAGATCAATCTGGGCAATGTGGCCGATGTCACGCAGATACCCTTCGGGTTTACGTCCGCGGGCAAGTCGCAGACTGGTTCCGGCACCTGCTCCAATTACCTGCTGATGGTGAATGACCTGATTATCGGGTGGGATTTCCAGGTGAAGCCGGATGATACGGTGGTGCAGACGGCAGGGGGTGCAAGGTTCACGAATGTGGCGACGCCGCTGTTCCAGTATAAGGAGTTTCTGTTTGGCTGGGGCGGGAACTATGGTTCTGATTACAGGATGGCGTACCTGGCCATGCCTTATCTGGCGAGCATCAACAACCTGGGGGCTGCCGTGGTGAAGAATACGGATAAGACCATGAAGATCACGTACACGTTGACGGAGGAGCCGTGACAGGCGGCTCCCGCGGGTAAATAAATATCATCTGGATACAGGGCTGTCTGCCGTCTGGCGGGCGGCCTTTTATCATACAAAAAAATTTCAGAAACGGAGGGTTTTGACATGAAGGAATTCTGGAACACGGTCCAACTTATTTTTGCGGCTGTCGGTGGATGGCTCGGCTGGTTCATTGGAGGCTGTGACGGGTTGCTGTATGCGCTGGTCGCGTTCGTTGTGGTGGATTACATCACGGGGGTGATGTGTGCCGTGGCGGATAAGGAGCTGTCCAGCGAGGTGGGGTTTAGGGGCATTGCGAAGAAGGTGCTGGTATTTCTGCTGGTGGGGATCGCGAACATTATTGACGCGCAGGTCATCGGCAGCGGCTCTGTGCTCCGCACGGCGGTCATCTTTTTCTATCTCTCCAATGAGGGCGTGAGCCTTCTGGAGAATGCGGGGCACCTTGGGCTGCCTATTCCGGAGAAATTGAAGGAGATTTTGGAGCAGCTCCATGACAGGGCGGAAAATGGGAAGGGAGATGAGTAGGCATGAAGCTGGTGGAAAGCATTCTGACTAAGAATCCGTGTTATGCGGCGGGGAGGAAAATTACGGTAAAGGGGCTGATGCTCCATTCCGTTGGATGCCCACAGCCGAAGGCATCCGCATTTATGAGTTCGTGGGACAGCCCGTCACATGACAGTTCCTGCGTCCATGGGTTCATTGACGGGGAGGACGGGACGGTGTACCAGACGCTCCCCTGGAACCACAGGGGATGGCACTGCGGCTCCGGCAGCAGGGGCAGCGGGAATAATACCCATATCGGGGTGGAGATGTGTGAGCCTGCGTGTATCCGGTACACGTCAGGCTCAAATTTTACCTGCTCTGATACAGCCGCGGCAAAGGCGGTGGCGGAGAGGACTTACCGAGCGGCGGTGGAGCTGTTTGTCATGCTCTGCGGGAAGTATGGGCTTGACCCGCTGGCGGATGGTGTTGTCATCAGCCATAGGGAGGGCTGTGCCAGGGGCATTGCCAGCAACCACGGCGACCCGGAGCATCTGTGGGCACAGCTTGGCCTGGGATACACGATGGACGGGTTCCGCAGGGCGGTCAGGGCGGCAATGGCGGGCGGTCCTTCAGGCACGGATGGCTATACCAGGATCATGGGGAGAGCCGAAGCAACGGCGGAGCAGATGGAGGCGTATCTTAAAGCGAAGAATCCGGAGGCGGCGCAGTCTGTCTTTGACATGATCCCGCTGTACCTTTCGGAAGGAGAGGCGGAGGGCGTGAGGGGTGATATTGCCTTTGCGCAGTCCTGCCTTGAGACCGGGAACTTCGGGTTTTCCGGCTCTGTGGTCACTTTGGCGCAGAATAATTTCTGCGGTATGGGCGTGACGGGGAAAGGTCTGAAAGGGAATTCCTTTGACACGCCGCTGCTGGGCATCCGGGCACAGTTGCAGCATCTGAAAGCCTATGCTTCCGTGGAGGGGCTGAGGAACGCCTGCATTGACCCGAGGTTCAAATATGTCACAAGGGGCTGTGCGGAGTATGTGGAGTGGCTTGGGCAGAAGGAGAACCCGGCAGGGAAAGGATGGGCTGCCGGGGCAGGTTATGGGGAGAAGATACTTGTTATCCTGGAGGGCATCCTGGGTATGGCGGGAGGGGATGTGTTCCGGCCATATCTGGTGCGGGTGTCCATCCCTGACCTGAACATTCGGAAAGGACCTGGGACGGATAAGGAGAAGACAGGGAAGTACACGGGAGCCGGGATTTTCACGGTTGTTGAGGAGGCTAATGGGAAAGGGGCTTCCAGGTGGGGAAAGCTGAAAAGCGGAGCCGGGTGGATTTCCCTTGATTTCTGCGAGAGGGTGTAGGAGATTAAAAAGTATTTAACAGCGGCACAGGCGGCTATTTCCAAATGATGCCATAGGAATTTGGGTACTTGCAGGCGAAAGTATTGAAGAATGGCTTAAAATCAAGGAATTTTGAGCGTAGAGGGGTTCACCGGAGTGGTTGGTGGGCCTCTCTTTTTTGGGTTTTTGATGCCGCTGATAGTCGGGCGATTGGGGCGGAATTATACTATCAGGCAAAAGTCGGCAGTTTCCGTGATAGTATCCGAGTTTTGCGTGAAAGTATAAGAGTTTCCGTGATAGTATGGAGTTTTGCCTGTTTGTAGAAAAATGCTGTTGAAATATGGGGGATATAATACAAACACGGAAACGTCTCTATGTAAATGTCAATGGAATATTGCAGATAGGCGTGGTGTAGATATAGTAATAAAAAGCATGGAGTCTTATGAAAAAGTATAGGTTTATAACTGCCTGCATGTTAATTTTACTGGCATTTCTATTGTTCAATATTTTTAATGGGAATAGGAATTCGACCATAGAAACATTCAATGCGGATGCTACAACAAAGGAAGAAATTACGGATGAACTGGTCATAGCTTTATTTATTGAGGACATTACCAATGCAGTTACAAATTTTTATTCAGAATATTATTCGGGAGAAATTGCAGTTTACGATTATGAAATAGAGATTGTAGATATTGGAAAGAAAGAGCCGGGATTTATTTCTGTAAAATTCGGTGTTACTCCACAGGTAGGGGCGCACAATCCTTTAGGATATGATGAACTGGCTTATCGTGTTGAGTCAAGTGGGAGTAAAGAACTGGCGGGCTATGAACATCTAAAAAACTATGAAGTGCCGGAGAAGTTTCAAAAGTATATGATAAAGCCTATTGAGTGAGAATATTTCTGTGAAAATGGTGTTGAAATTTAGGCGATATTGTCGAATTTTGTCATGGTGTCTTAGTTTCCGGCAGATACGGACACGGAAAGCCGGGAAAGCCCGTAAATCCGCCATTTTTGGCACTACATAGCTTTGAAAGATACATTATTTCCGTGTGCTTTTAAGGGCATTTTTACATTGGCGATAGTACAAACTGTTGTTCTGAGGTTGTTTTGCCTGATAGTATATACTCGTAGGCAAAAGTCGCTTATTATCACGGAAACCCGGATACTATCAGGCAAAACTCCATACTATCACGCAAAAGTCGATACTCGCAGGCAAAACCCATATACAAACACGGAAACTGCCTGTATTATCACGGAAACCTGCTGGGAGTTTTCGTGATAATATAAGGGTTTCCGTGATAGTATGCAGAGTTTCCGTGTTTGCATATGATAAAAACGGTAAAAACTAAATGGAATATTGATGAGACGAGGAAAGGGCTGTTCAATGGCTCTTTTTTGCTTTCCATTTCCAAAAAATAGTCGTTTCATGCCATCGGGTAAAAAACAGAAAAATTTTATGATATAATTCAGGGGATTCCTACTTTAGCAGGAACGGCTTTCTTTCGAAGTAATAGGGAAAAGCAGAATCCATCAATGGCTTGTGAGGCTTATCGGCAAAGCACAGAAAATCTGAAATCCTATATCTATGCGGAAATGAAAATCGCTTAATTGATACAAAGTGCAAGAACAGAATACTAGAAAAACCGTTGAAAACTAGGGCTTCCGGCACATTTGATGTGTACGGAAGCCCTTATAAGTTTTTCAGGTTCATAGCAGTGGCATGGAAAAAGGCGGCAGGCAGAGGGCAGGGGGGTTCACTTCTGCACCCTCCCCAACAGGCATTTGAACCCTGTGTCCAGAAAAAGTGAACCCCCGTGTCCATTTGCACCCTTCCTTATATCTTCAGCACTATGTCCACAAAAAATTCCGTATCGCTGTTGGAGGCTTTTGCCGAGCCTCCATATTTTTCGGCAACCGCGGCAATGGCGGAAAGTCCAATCCCGTTCCCATTGTCCTTTGTGGAGAGGTATCCTTCCTTCCCTTTACGGACTTTCCCGTCAAAGCTGTTGGTGGAAACGACATACAGGCTTCTGCCGTGGCGAACCTGTGCGGTCAGGCAGAAATACCGGGAGCCTTCCGGCACGGTCAGGCATCCGGCGATGGCGTTGTCCATCAGGTTCCCGAACAGCCCCGTCATGTCAAGCTCCAAAAAGGGGGACGGCTCTGGAAGCTCAATGCTCCAGTCTGTCCGGATGCCCGCGGCTGCGGCTGTCTCATGGTAATGGCCGAAAAGGGCGTTCAGCGCCGCGTTCTTACAGTAATTTGCAATGGCGTGCCGGTCAAGTATGGTTTCATATTCCGCTACGTGCGCCCGGATGCTGCCGTTATCGCCCTGCTCGGCAAGGGAGGCAATCAGTCGCAGGGAATGGCGGAAATCATGGCGGAGCTTCGCAGTCTGCCGGACGTGTTCTAACAGCACATGGTACTGGCGGGACTGCATCTCAAGCAGCTGGGAGCGTTCCTTTAATTCTGCCTGTTCCAGTATGAGCGCCGCACCGCGGTAGAACAGGATATAGAACCCTGTAAGGACTGCGAGCGCGCCTGCCTCAGCCACAGGGAAGATCCAGTACATGCGTCCGGTGTGGAGGGTGGCATAGGACTGGGGGATGGCAATCACGTTCATGATCAGTGAAACAGCGGAAATCACAACCGTGGAATACCAGATTTTTGGGAAGCCAATCCGGTCCACCGTCCATGTGAAATGCCGTGTGACCGGCCGGAAGAAAGCGGCAAGCAGCAGGAGGGAGATCATGAGCTGGAAAAGCGCGGCTTCCGGGGAAAGGTCTGCCGCGCCCGATGCAGGATGGAGGAAAGCATCGAAGGAACAGGCAAACTGTGCCGGGAAGGATTCTATGGCGCAGACCCCCACATAAATAGCGAGGGAGCGGGGCAGGTCCAGGTCTACCGTGCGGCGGTACAGGAAAAAGAACAGCGCCAGGGATGGGAACAGCATCCAGTTCATGTGGATGGAAAACAGTGCGTAAAGCAGGGCTGTGGCAGCAGCGCAGGGCAGGAGGACAGCGGCACACAGTGCGGCAGTCTTTGACGGCGTAAACCGCATCCGTCCTTTTGCCGGAAGGTAACAGGACACCGCGCCTGGGATGAGGACCAGCAGCTGCAGGAGTGCTGACAGAAGCCTGTGCATATCCATGTTCATTCCCCCTTCCTGTGCCGCTGTCTGCTGCGTATTTTCTCAAAATGGTAATCGCTTGCCATCTGCTCTACCCTGGCACTGTCACGCACACGGACCGGGAACCTGGCTCCGCTTTCCATGACGCAGCATCCGTTTTTAAATTCAAGGATGAATTCGGCATTCACGGCAATACCTTTATTGATGGGGATGAAGCGGGCGTCGCCGCCTGTTTTTTCCATGAATTCCGGCATGGTCATGCGGCACCGCAGCCCCCTGCCGTCTGCAAGTGTGACCATTATGTAATGTGCGTCCGTGGCTGCGGAAGCAATGTCACTCAGGAACACGCGCACGGTTTTCCTGTCCGCGGCAAGTTCTATGTATTTCTGTTCCTGCGGCAGCACTTTCACGGCATCCGCCAGTATGTCAAAGATGCGCTTTTCAGAAAAAGGCTTGGTGACATATTCAAAGGCGTGGCAGGAGAAGGCGTCCGGCATGAAATCCGTGCTGGAGGTCAGGAACACAAGGAGGCAGCCGCTGTCAGACTTACGCATTTCCAGTGCGGCGGCGACCCCGTCCATGCCTTCCATATAGATATCCATGAACACAAGGTCAAAGCTGCCGCCGCTAAACGCCTCAAGAAAATCCCCTGCGCTGCAGAAGGGGACTGCCTCCACAGGGTATCCGGCGCTTCTGCCGAAACTGTTGCAGAGCTTTCCCATCCCGTCCAGGTATTCCTGTTCATCATCCACTAAAGCTATCTTTAAAATAGGTTTCACCTCAATTCGTATAAAAATCCAATCTAAGTATAGCACAAAAGAAGATAAGTTTCAAATCTGCCAGCCTCCCATTTAAAAATTCCCTGACGTTCTTGCCAGAAAATTGACGTTCCTGCCAGAAGCCTTGTTTTTTACCGGAATTCCGCTATCTTAAAAATAGGAATTTTTTGCGGAAGGAGGTTGACAGGGCATGGCACAGCGGGAGATAATTAACGACAGACAGACAGACAGACAGACAGACAGACAGACAGACAGACAGACAGACAGACAGACAGACAGACAGACAGACAGACAGGATAATACTGTCCTTTTGTCATGTCTTTTTACATATAGTTCCATCAGAACCAGGACCGCCAGGGGCGGGCATTTCCTGCAGGCTTATCATGCCGTGCAGGATGCCGCGCTCCCCGGCGGTCTTTTTGCGTTTTCACAGGAGGGAAAAGGAGGGAACGGGAATGGATGCCGTTGTTTTTACGAAGAGCAGGCAGGAATATGGGATGCTTTCAGGGATACTTGCGGATGAGTCACCAGGAATGCGTGTGTCGCAGGGCAGCATGGACGGGCATTACCACCTGGAACATAAGTACGACATTGTGGTGGTAGGCGTGGATGGCGCGCAGGGGATGGAGCTTGTCTGCGCTTACCGGGAGCGGTTTGGCGATGCGCTGGTGATATGGATTACGGATGACCCCTATTTTGCGGGGGTTGCGATACGGACGCACATTTTTGACTTTATCGTCCGCCCGCTTGCGGAATCCCGGTTCAGGGAGACGGTAAGGAAACTCATGGCAGGAAAAACTGATTCGTGGCAGAAGATGCCCGCCTGCTGGCGGGGAATGGAAATAGACTGCCTGTAAGAATTTGAAGTGGAGGATTATCATTATGGAACCTGTTTTTATATCAAATAGAGGAAGGCTGAAGCGGAAAATGGCGCACCGCGTTATGGGAATACTCCTGTCGGCGGCGGTGGCATTCAATATGCTCCCGGCTGGCGGATTCGCCGCATACGCTTCGGAGGGAAAGGCCGGGCTGTGCGAACACCACGCCGCGCACACGGACGATTGCGGCTACACGGAAGAAACGCCGGGAACACTATGCGGCCACGAACACACAGAAGATTGCTATATTGAAGTGACCGAGTGCGTCCACGAGCATACGCCGGAGTGTTACCCAGAGGAAACAGAGGACAGCGTATCGGGCAACGAGGCTACACCGGCAAACGCAGAGAAACGGGAGCCGGAAAACTGCCCCCATATCTGCGATGGGGAAAGCGGCTGTATTACGGAAAAATTGGACTGCCGGCATGAGCATGACAGCGAGTGCGGCTACACCGAAAGTACGCCGGGAACACCATGCACCTATGTGTGTGAAATCTGCAATCCGCAGGACAGCGGCGAAGCCGACGAGGAACCGGAAACAGGAATCATCAAACAAGAGCAATGCTCTTGTTTGACCCTCTGTACAGAGGGTCAAATCAATCCTGACTGCCCGGTCTGCGGCGCAGAGGATGCCGGCCTGTCGGACTGCAAAGGGAAAGCTGAAAAAGAAGATACAAAACAGCCGGAAGATACCGGCATCTGCAAGCATCATCAGGAACATGACGATGCCTGCGGCTACCAGCCGGAATCGGAGGACAGTGAAGGAAGTCCGTGTACTTATGAGTGCCGTATCTGCCCCATTGAGGACTTGATCGCCGCCCTGCCCGATACGGTGACGGAGGACAATGCGGCGGATGTGCGGGCACAGCTTGACCATATCCTCGACCTCTACCGGGAGCTGAACGAGGGCGAACAGGAAAAGATTGATATATCCCACTGTCTGGAGCTGCAAGAGGCGCTGGATGCGGCCAATATACCTGATCCGGTGGAGGAGGGGACGCCTGATTTGGAGTTGTTTGGACAGAAGGTCTGTAGCGGTGACAGCGGAGATGGCTGGAGCTATGCAGACGGTGTTCTGACATTAGCGGATTATCATTCTGATAATTCCGGTGAGGTTTTTGTTCACATCACCAATGCCGACCTGGAGTTTACGCTTTATCTAAAGGGGGATAATTCTGTAAAAACGAGTGAAAAACTCATTTATGGAAATGCGTTTGGAAGTACAACGATTACAGGAGATCAGGGGGCTTCCCTTTCTTTGGATGGAAAAAGTTGGTCTGACCGCTATATTTTTATTCGCGGAGTAAACGTGGATGTCACCACACAGGGGATGATTTTTCTTTCCTATGACATGGAGATCAACAACGCAACAGTGAACTTCAACATGAATGGGTCAAATGGTTATATTTACACTACGCACGGTGGTTTAACCATAAAAAATCGCAGCGATGTGACCATAACCAATTTGTCAGGCGCTGTTGATTACTGTGTTGCAACCAATAAAGCAGCAATCACCGACAGCACATTGAAGATAACCAATCCCAGCGGTTTTGGAGTGTATGTGACGAAGATATCCACACAGGTATCGGAGTATAAGGCGTCTATTACCAATTCCACGATATCAGCTTATGTTCCTGATGCAGGTATCCATTGTGAGGAAGAGATGGCTGTTACCAATTCACAGGTGACAGGCAGCGGCCGGTTTCTGCTTCGCTCTAAGAAAGCGATTACCGTGGATGACAGCAGTACGATGAAGGGAATTATCTATGAATTTTTCAATTCCGATATGGGAGCGGCTTATCAGGTTTACGGCAGCCACACCCTTGCAGCGAATTTGACTGTGGCGGAGAACGGTTCTTTCGTGATTCCGGATGGAGCTGCGCTGACGATTCCAGATGGCATTATATTAGAAAACAACGGTACGATGCGTATCCATGAAAAGGATTCTCTGACCGGAACAGGCGCTTTGACAGGGAACGGAAAATTCCTGATCGATGTAAATGAGGATATGATTTCTGTTCCGGAAGGACGGGTTTATACAGGGAAGGACTATACAGACCAGATTATATTGGAAGAGAACGCTACGGTTTGCGGGGTGGAGTTTACCGCAGATACAAAGGGCTGGACGCGTAACATCGAACCGGCAGTTGTAAAAGATGCAGGAGAGTATAAGGTTACATTCACTAAAGGCGATAAGGAAATCCGCAAGACATTTACCGTGGTGCAATCCGGCACGCAGTTTGTAGGGGATGGTGTTGTGAAAACCTATAAAGGCAGCGTAGTGTGCAGTGACTTCACTGCTGATGATACCATCACTGTCAAGGCCACGCCCACCGCAACCGGGGCGGCTCCAACAAAAGCGGCGGCACGTCTGCGGAGCGGACCGACTGCAGGCCAGATGGCGGTGTTTGTGGGTGATATGCAGGTGTCCGAGGCGGTGGACGTTGGTGCAGACGGCAGCTACGCGATAGCAGTAAAGGCCGCTGATGTGCTGAAACAGGGGAATGTGGTGCCGAATGGCGACCCCATCACCCTGACCGCGAAATTCGTAGGGAATAACAATATGGCGGACGCGGCAGGGACGGTGCCAGTCAACATTTCCGCCGTTGCGAAGGTCGTAAATGGCAGCTCCACCACCTTCGTGGGCGCTTTGGCCGATGCGTTCACAGAAGGAAACTCCGGCGCAACAGTAACCCTGCTGTCGGAGGCAGATTTAGGTACCAACTACATTCGCATCTTCGATAGCTGCACCTTCACGTTGGATTTGAACGGTCAAACTGTCAAAGCAGCTGACTATGGCGCATTTAATATCTTAGGTGGCAGCATTACCATTCAAGACAGCGGAACCGGTGGAAAGATTGAGAGTTCAAATATTACAGTCAGTGTAATTGGCGGAACTCTATCCATCGAAAGCGGGACTGTTTCGGGATTTTACGGTGTGGCAATTACCAGTGGAACCGTCAATATTTCCGGCGGAGTTATCTCGGGAGAGGAAACGGGATTGTGGGTAGACAATTCCGGGAAAGCAGTTCTCTCCGGCGGAGTTATCTCGGGAGAGGAAACGGGATTGTGGGTACACAATTCCGGGAAAGCAGTTCTCTCCGGCGGAACCCTCATAGGAAGATATGCAGTATCTATAAATGCCGATGCGTCTGTCACGCTGAAAAATCTACTTGCGGAGGGCTATGCCTATCACAGAAATAACCTACCTGTTACAAAGGCAGAAGGATGGGTGGATAGCAATACTTGGGGGGAAGTATCGCTTGATACAAAAGCCACGCTGACCGGCACAGTGACGGTGAAGAAGTGCAACCATACCGGCGAGGGCGTCTGTGAGTACACCCATGCCACCAGCACCACCACCCACCAGCAGACCTGCCTTGCCTGCGGCAAGAAATGGGACGAAGAAAATTGCAGCTACACTGACAGTAGGTGTGCCTGCGGTTCCACGTTGTCTGTTGCCCTGGCAGGTACGGAGAGGCTGATCTATGATGGCAATCCTCGTGAACCCGGAGTTACCGTTACGCTGGACGGCACAAAGCTGGCGGAGACAGACTATGGCGTAACCTATGCCAATAACATCAATGCTGGTACGGATACTGCCACCGTCACTGTCAAAGGCAAAGAAAATTACAGTTTTGAGATAAAGAAAACATTCTCCATAGAAAAGGCGGAACAGAAAGATTTTGCAGCCACGGCAGTGACAACGCAGTATGAAAAGAACGGAACATTCATCCTGTCCACCACCGGAGGAAGTGGGGACGGCGCAGTCCTTTACCGGGTTCCTGAAAATAACGGCGTACTTATGGTAAACGGCGACCAGGCGACCATCATCGGAGTGGGAACCGTGGCAGTCACCGCAACCAAAGCGGAGAGCGACAATTACAAAGCGGCAACGGCAACAGGGAAGATTACGATAGAGAAAGCGCCTGCACCGGCTATTACTTATCCTACGGCAGGCAGTATCGCCTACGGGCAGAAATTATCTGACAGTGCCCTGACCGGAGGCAGTACGGAGTACGGGACATTTGCATGGGAAAACGGCAGTATGGTACCGGCTGTGGATAATACTGGCTATACGGTGGTATTCACGGCAAGTGGAGAAACGAAGAAAAACTATGAAACAATCACAGATACGACCCAAAAGGTGTCAGTCAAAGTAGAAAAAGCGGTTCCTGCAGTCAGCATCACGGCAGCGGTCTCCGGCAGCAAAGACGACCGGCAGTCAGCGATTACCGTGAACGTGGCAAAGGCAGGCGCAGGCGCTTTCCCCACAGGAACGGTAACCTTCATAGACTGCACGGGCAGTACGGAAGTGGAGATAGGGGCAGCCACGTTAAGTAATGGCACAGCCTCTTACACATGGGATGGGCTTCTGGATAAAACGTATACCATAAAGGCGGTTTATGCAGGCGACAGCAATTATAAGGAAGCTGTAAGCCGGGAGTTTACCTTTGATGCGGCGAAGCAGAACCAGCAGGATTTCGCCCTGGATGCAATCGGGGCAAAGACCTATGGCGATGCTGCTGTCACCCTTAAGACCACCGGAGGAAACGGCAGCGGCGCGGTCAGGTATGAAAGCTCTGATGAGGATGTGATCCGCATAGAGGACGGCAGGGCAGTCATTGTGGGGGCAGGCACAGCCACCATCACCGCCATAAAAGAGGGGGATGACAAATACAACGAGGCTTCCGCAAGCAGGAATGTCACGGTTGCGAAGAAGGCGCTCACGGTGAGGGCTGACAGCAAGACGGTTGTGAGGGGGAATCCCATGCCTGCATTTACTTACCGGGCGGACGGCCTGGTGAACGGCGATACCTTTACGACAGCCCCTTCCATAATAGCCGGTGTACAGAATACGGACACCCTTGGAAAATATGATATTGTGATAAACGGCGGCACGCTGCGAAACAGCGAAAGCTATCATATCACTTATGTGAACGGCACATTGAATATCGTGGAACGCTTTTACACCGTCACCGTGACGGATGGCACGGGCGGCGGCGAATATGCCGAGGGGGACACCGTGACGGTCACGGCAAATGACAGAAGCGGCTATACCTTTACCGGCTGGAGCAGCGAAGACGGCGTTGGTTTTGCCGACAGCAAAGCAAAGACCACAACTTTTACCATGCCCGCAAAATCAGTGACCGTAAAGGCGAACTACACCCGCAACAGCAGCGGCGGAAACAATGGCGGCGGTTCGGGTGATGGTGGAAATTCGGGCGGTTCCGGTAATAATGGTGGCGGAAATTCCGGGGACAATGAAAATAACGGCGGACAGGGCAGCGGCGGAGGTGACAGTACAAATCCGGGCAATGGAAGCAATACGCCGCAGATACCCGTGATCCCGCCAGCAGATAATACAAATCCAGGTAACGAAGCCACACCGGGAACAGGGACAACGCCCGTAAATCCGGGAACCGGAAATACAGTAAGGCCGGGAACTACTCCGGGCAGCGGCAGCGCGGGGACACCCGCACAGGGGACAAAACAGCCATTCATCAAGGGAGCGGACGGCAAGATTGGCTGGGAGGTCATCCGCGCCGAGGAAGAAAACGCAGAGGAAGGCAGCGTTATCAACGTGGATATGAACGGTTCCACCGTGGTTCCGGGAGATATATTTGACAGCATTAAGGGAAAGGACATCACCATCACCTTCGACATGGGCAGCGGCATCCTCTGGAGTGTGGACGGGAAGAACATCACCACCGACAAGGCGGGCGACATTGATTTTTCCGTAAAGACGGGCGTAAAGACTGTGCCGGTTGATATTATTAACAATGTCACCGGGGAGAATTACAGCATCCAGATCAGCCTCGCCTATGAAGGGGAGTTCGGCTTTACGGCGGTACTTTCCATAAATCTTGGCAAAGAGAACGCCGGATACACGGCAAGCCTGTATTATTACAACGAAAGCACAGGGGAGCTTGAATTTATCTGTAAAGACCAGATCGCAGAGGACGGCACGGTATCCCTTGCATTCACCCATGCGTCCGATTATGTGATCGCGATAGACGGGGAACAGGAAGAAGGAGACGGCGCTGCGGAACCCATACAGCCGGAAGGAACCGATGGGGAAGCCGGGGACGGGACGGCGGAGAACAGCAGTGTGCCGGAAAATCCGGGTACCGGGCAGACAGGCGCGGTATGGTGGATTATGATAGTGATCCTCCTGCTGACAGCCGCTATCGGTGCAGGAGTGTTCGTGGCAGTAAAGAAGAAAGGGAAAGATGAAAACGGCAGGCAGTGACCGGAAGGGCTGCCGTATGCCGTGGAGATGCAAAGAAGGGCATTGCGGGAGAACCCCCTCGCCCCTGGGCGACAAAAGAAAAGGGGACCGGGATTATCTGCCCGGTTCCCTTTCGGCATAAACAGCCAAAGGAGGGTGGAAAATGATTCCTGAAAAAGATGAATACCCGATGGAACAGTTAAGATGCCCAAGATGCGGCGGGCGTCTGCTGGACATAGGGACGGATTCCCCCGGAAAGGTGGAGATCACAACGAAATGCCCCAAATGCAACAACCTTGTCACGGCAGTATGGGAACCAAAAAAAGAATAATGCATACATAAGGGCAGCCGGGAACGCTAAAAATCCGGCTGCCTTTTTATTGCAAAACTGTATAGGAAATAAAAACCGGGCAATACTTTATAACATGGATGGAAAATATTGGAAACACGTTTCCCCGGCATACGGGAAACGGGGAAAGGAAGCCATATGATGGAAACAGGTGTATGCCCGGTATGCAGCCGGAGGGTGCTGGACGTCAGGCGCGACAGGGCTTTTGAAGTCGTTTTCAGGCTTAGATGCCCGCACTGCGGAAAAATAGTAAAGATCATCATGCCGGCGGCATGACAAATCCAGTGTAAACAGAATAATGTTTACGACCGAGCGAGTGGGACCGCTTAAACAACGAGTCACCGAATGGCCGGAGTAAAGCTAGAGATTCAAGTAGCTTACTCCGGCCTTTTTTCGTTGCCGGGTGTGTCCCATATCTGCATCAAGGCGTATCTGGCTTTACGAAGGCGTAAAGAAAGGAACGCCTTATGTCTTTTAGGAAAATCACAGTAAAGTCAGGGAATGAAGAAATCACAATGGATGTCACGGAAGAGGAATACCAGAGGTATTACCGCCCGTGGTGGCGGATGAAGAAAAAGGAACAGCGGAACCGTGAGGCGATGGAGCAGAACGGCTACACGGAAGAATCCTACGAGGGATGGAAGGACGGGCTTACGGACGGGCAGGAGGACGAAGGCCCGCAGGTGGAAGGCGCGGATGCGGTCATTGAAAAAAGGGAACTGCTGGAAATCCTGGGGGAAGCCCTGGATGCGCTCCTTCCGGAGGAAAGGGAGCTGGCTGTCAGGGTGATCGGTGAGGAAATGCCGGTGGCTGAGTTTGCCCGGATGAAAAAAGAGAACAGGAGGACGCTTGTCAGCCGCAGGGACAGGGTGTTGGAGAAGCTGCGCCTGTTTTTCGAGGACAGGGGATTTGATGTGCATAAATGACATTATCTGACGGCATACGGAATAATCCGGCATATTTCCGTATGTTTGTCGAACGGTTTATAAATTTCTTCCTGTTTTCCTTCGCCACTTTCCAAAAAAATGTCATTACGGTTTTTAGGAGGGTATATTTTGGGAGCCTTCCAAAACGGCAGGAAAGGAGGGAACGGAGCCTATGGAAAAGTCACAGGAGCTTATCGGCATCCTGCAGGCAATCAGCATCGTTGCGAAAAGCCTCGCCGCCAAGCTGATGCAGATCGAGAAGGAAGTGGAAGCCTATGAAGCCGCAAAAGCGGCACATGACAGGAAAATGAAGAAAGGATGGAGGCACTGATGCGTAAGAAGGTTTTTATCTGCAGCCCCTTCCGGGGAGACATGGAAGGGAATGCAAGGAAAGCGGCGGCCTACAGCCGCATGGCGTGTGAGGAAGGGTATCTTCCCATCGCACCGCACCTTTTATTCCCTCAGTTCTTGAATGAGGGGATAGAGGGAGAACGGCGGCTCGGCATCGCTATGGGGATGGAGCTGCTTGCCCTGTGTGATGAGGTGTGGGTGTTCGGGGAAGCCACCGAAGGGATGGCGGCGGAGATTGCATCTGCCACAGAACAGGGAGGGAAATTGCAGAGGATGTCGGAAGTCCGTGCGGTGCTGGCAGAGAAGGCCAACGCCGGACATACGGCGGAAGTAAAAGCGCTCATCAAAGGGCGTGGGGCGGGGCGGCTGTCGGAGATTGATCCGGCAGAATATCCCGCGCTCCTTGTGGAGGCAGAGAGGCTGTGATGGGGAAGGAATGGAGCGGATGGAAGGGAACCTGCGGGATACTGCCCGCAGGCTTTTTTTGTTTTTCCATTCCAGGTTTTAAAACTGCTGTTTTCTGCGGACTGTGGCATAGGAGGTGGCGGCCAATGACGCTTGAAGAAATGAGGTTAGTAGATGTGAGGACGGTTGACCGGGATTCGCTGGTGGATGTGACGCGGGTCCATATTGATGAGGGCCTGCCGAAGGAGGAGCGGCTTAAGGAGTTTGTCCGGCAGGTGAAAAATCCGTACTGCTTCCGTGTTGGGAATGTTGTGGTCAAGAACGTGTACAGCGGTGACGGGGTATCGCTGAGGGAGCGGTTTGAGCAGTTCGCAAGAACCCTTTGAGTTCTCGGACATTGTAAGAAGTCCTCAGGACATCGCGCCATGTCATGGAAAAATCCCGGGAACCGTGGTAAGGTGGAATCCTAAAGGACTATTGCCTGTGCGGCCTCTGGTTTCTGGATTATCCGGATTGGGCACCGGATAAGGAAGAACAGGACAGGAGGATTGCAGATGGAAACGTTGAATTCTAAAACATATCATGCAGCCGTGTACCTGCGGCTGTCCAGGGAGGACGGTGACGTTGCGGAGGGCAGCAGGGCTCTCAGCAACAGCATCTCCAACCAGAAAGAGCTGGTCATGGACTATCTGAGGTCCCACGCCGAGATCCAGGTCTATTCCGTTTATACGGATGATGGATGGAGCGGCGTTGATTTTCAAAGGCCGGAATTCCAGAGGATGTTGAGCGATATCTGGGAAGGTTCTGTTGACTGCGTGGTCGTAAAGGACCTGTCCCGGTTCGGCAGGAACTATATTGAGTCCGGGAGGTACATTGAGAAGATTTTCCCCATGCTGGGGGTGCGGTTCATTGCTGTCAATGATGGTTACGACAGCCTGGACGGGCAGTATGGGAATGACATGGTCATCCCGTTCAAGAACCTCATCAATGATGCGTACTGCCGGGATATTTCCGTGAAGATACGGAGCCATATGGAGGTCAAGAGGAAGAACGGGGAGTATATCGGGGCTTTTGCTGCCTATGGGTATCTGAAGGACCCGGAGGATAAGAACCATCTGGTGGTTGATGGATATGCGGCGGATGTGGTGCGGGATATCTTCGCCATGAAGCTGGCCGGGTGCAGCTTGAAAGCGATTGCGGACAGACTGAACCGGGACGGCATACTGTCCCCGCTGCAGTATAAGAAGAGCATCGGTATCCGGCTGGAGAGTTCCTTCCAGAAAGACATGGAGCCGAAGTGGAGTTACAATGCGGTTCTGCGGATTTTGAAAAATGAGGTATATGTCGGCACGGTTGTCCAGGGGAAATGTACCACGCCGAATTACAAGGTCAAGAAGCGTGTGTATAAGGACGAGAGCGAGTGGGTACGTGTGGGGGATGTCCATGAGGCGATTGTGGGCAGGAGCGAGTTTGAATTGGTGCAGTCGCTGCTTGCGAGGGATACAAGGGTGTCCCCGAAAAAGGGGAAGGTCTTCCCGCTGGCCGGGATGGTGTTCTGTGGGGGCTGTGGGGAGCCGATGGTCCGCAAGACGGTCCCTTCCGGGGATAAGAGGTATGTGTATTATGTCTGTTCCGGGCATAAGAATGACAGGGCTTCCTGTTCATCCCATAGTTTTTCCGCAAAGAAGCTGGAGGAGAGCGTGCTGGCGCTGGTACAGACTTTTATCGGGAAGGTGTTGATGCTGTCGGAGGCGGCAGATATTGTCAGCCAGGCATCAGGGATGGCGCCGGACGTGGGGAAGATTGAAAGCCGGATTGCGAAGCTGAGGGAAGAGGCGGAGGACTGCGGCAGGAGGCGGAAGAACCTGTATGAGGATTTCAAGGACGGCATCCTCACGAAGGAAGAGTATGCCATGCTCCGGGAGCAGTACCAGGCGCAGGCGGCCGGGATTGAGGCTTCCATTGCCTCCCTGGAAAAGGAGAAGGACGGCATCCAGACGGGGCAGACGGCAGGACAGGAATGGGTTGAAGCCCTGAAAGGGTACAAGGGCGTGGAGACGCTTGACCGGGGGCTGGCGGCATTCCTCATTGACCGGATCGAGGTCATGGATTCAGATACCCTGCGGGTGTCCTACCGGTTTGAGAAGGAAGCGGTGGAGATGGAGCGCTTTGTGATGATGTATAGGAAGGAGGCGGTCTGACATGGCGAGGAAGAGTAGGAAAGAAAGCGCGAAGGCTGCGGCGGCATCCGCCCCTGCGGCAGGCATGAAGGTGTACAGGACTGCTGTGTATGTCCGGCTGTCCAGGGAGGACGGGAGGAAGATAGAGAGCGACACGGTGGAGAACCAGAGGGCGCTGCTGGAGGGTTTTGTGGACGGGGAGCCGTCACTGGAGCTGGCAGGTGTGTATGTTGACCGGCATGTGACTGGCACGAAGTTTGACCGCCCGGAGTTCAACCGGATGATTTCTGATATGAAGGCCGGGAGGATTGACTGCATCGTGGTCAAGGATCTGTCAAGGCTTGGGAGGAATTATCTGGAGGCCGGGGATTACATTGAGAAGATCTTCCCGTTCTTCGGGGTGCGGTTCATTGCGGTGACGGATCACTATGACAGCCTTACGTCCGGCACGGCGGAGGACGGGCTGGTGGTGCCGCTGAAAAACCTCATCAATGAGGCGTATGCGAAGGATATTTCAAGGAAGGTCTGCTCCACCTTTGACGGGCTGTTTGAGAAGGGTATTTATCTTGCCACGACGGCGGCATATGGGTACAAAAAGGATCCGGAGGACAGCCACGGCCTTCTGGTGGATGAAAATGTGAGGGATGTGGTGGTCAGGATTTTTAAGGAGCGGCTGGAAGGGAAGAGCCTGGCACAGATTGCAAGGGGGCTGAACGCGGACGGCATCATGGCTCCCAGTGTGTACTGGCAGAGCATCGGCGTGATACACAAGGAAAAATATACGAACCTGTGGGAAGGGAAGCAAGTGAGGCGCATCCTGGAGAACGTGGTCTATACCGGGGATGTGGAGATATCCAAGACCTACAGGGCATATTACAGGGGCATCACGAGGGCGGTATCCAGGGATAAGGGGGAGCGTTTCTATGTAGAGGGTCACCATGAGGCGCTCATTGACCATGGGACTTTTGACAGGGTGCAGGAGCTGATGCAGGAGACGAGGGCCTGTTATGAGGCGGGACGGCAGAACCTTGGCGGGGAGCGGAACAAAAGGGAGGATAAGCTGCAGGGGCTCCTCTATTGCGGGCACTGCGGGAATAAGATGAACCTGTACCGGAAGACGGTGAAGCTGGTGAATGGTTGCGGGCATTACAGCACATATGTATGCAGGCGTGCGGCCACCTATGGAGAGGCTGACCCGCCGAAGAACATCAAGGCGGAGACCATGGAAGGGATTGTAATGGAGCTGCTGAAAGCACATATTTCCTTATATGTGGATGCAAGGGGGCGGATGCGGATGCTGAACCAGAAGCCGGAGACGGCGGAGAAGAGGTCTGCATTGAAGAAGGAGCTTTCCGGGAAAGAAGCCCGCAAGGAGAAGATTGGCGGCTTCATCCGGGCTTTGTATGCGGATTTCGCTGACGGCGTTTTCTCCGAGGGGGAGTACCTGGAGATGAAGGCCGGGTATGTCTCTGAACTGGAGGCGCTGGATGCGGAGATGGCAGGGCTGAAAGCAGAGATGGAAGGGCTTACCCCGGATTATGCCGGGGATAAAGAAATGGCGGCAGCCTTTGGGAAGTATCTGGGAGCGGTGGAGCTGACAAGGGAGATGGCGCAGACATTCATAAGGAAGATTGTCTGCTATGGCAGTGACCGGTTTGAGGTGGAGTACACTTTTGCGGAAGAACTGGCAGAACTGGTGGAAAAGGGAGGAGCTGATGCGGCATGAGGGAAAAGACGGCAGTGCTTCCGGCGGGTTATACCATATGCGCTTATATGAGGCTTTCCAATGAGGACAGGGATATGTTCGGGAGGAAGGTGGAGAGTGGGAGCATCACTTCACAGCGCAGGCTGATCATGGATTTTATCAATCGTCAGCCGGAGTTTAAGGGGTGCAGGGTGATTGAGCGGTGCGATGACGGGCTTTCGGGCAGGTATTTTGATACCAGGCCGCAGTTTACGGATATGATCAATCTGGCGAAGCAGGGGAAGGTGGACTGCATCATCGTGAAGGACTGTTCCAGGTTCGGGCGGGATTATGTGGAGCTGGGGGATTATTTGGAGCAGCTGTTCCCCTTCCTGAGGGTGCGGTTCATCTCCGTCAATGACCATTATGACAGCGACCGGGACGAGGGCGGTCTGGACATCGCTTTCAAGAACCTTGTCTATGATATTTATTCAAGGGATCTGTCAAAGAAGGTCAGGCAAGCGAGAGAGCGGCTGGCCGTGCAGGGGAAGTACACGGCGGGGCAGACGCTTTACGGGTACAGGAAGAAAAGGGAAGATAAGCACAGGCTGGAGCCTGACCCGGAGACGGCCCCGGTTGTCCGGGAGATCTTTGATATGAGGCTGGCCGGCATGGGGCTTTCCGACATTGCAAGAAACCTGAATGACCGGGGCATCGGGTGTCCGACCGTGTTCCTGCATGGGAAAGGGGAGGTTGTGAACAGGAAGGATGGCTTTGACAGGATGTGCTGGACGGGCGGCGTCATCAATGGAGTGCTCCAGAATGAAATCTATACGGGGGCTGTGGTTTCCCTGAAAAGCACGATGGACAGCAGGAAGGGGAAGCTGGTGGTGAGGCCGAAGGATGAATGGGTGCGTGTGGATGGGATGCATGAGGCGATCGTCACGAAGGAGGAGTTCAGGCGGGTACAGGAGATGGTGGGCGCCAAGAAGCCGGCGGCTGGGAAGAGAAAGATGCGTTATGCCTGCGGGGTGTGTGGGAAGCGGCTGACCAGGAGGAACGGGACGGACCTTTACTGCAACCGGGGGTATATGCTGAAGGACTGTGAGTGCCGGCAGGTGGTGATGAAGGAGCCGGAGGCGGACGCAGTGGTGCTGGGGGAATTGAAGAGGAAACTGCGGCGGGTTCTGGATGAAGAGGAGCTGAGGCTGGAGAGGCGGGCGGATGTCCCGGCGGTCGGGAGCAGGGTGGAGAGCCTGAGGAACGCGCTGGAGGCGGCGAAGAAGGCGAAGCAGAGGCTGTTTGAGAAACTGGCGGACAGGGAGATTGAGCGGGCGGTGTTTTTGGAGAGGAAGAAGGGATATGATGCGGAGATCGGAAGGCTGGAGCAGGAGATTTCGGATGCGGGGCTGGCGGGGAGGATTGACAGGGATGCGGATAGCGAGGCGCGGGAGCGGGCAGATGTGGCGAGGTCTTTTCTGGATGTGGGGGAGATGACGGAGGAGATTTGGAGGCGGTTCGTGAAAGCGGCTTGCGTGTATCCGGATGGGAGGATTGAGATTCGGTGGAATTTTGGGGATGAAATGGAGTGAGGAATGTGGCACCTGGGCGGGAATGTCTGGGTGCCAAAAATTTTTTGAAAAATTTGTTAGTGTATAGTTGACAGAATCGGGCGGCTCCGGTTCAGGCAAGACGAGATTTTTTATAAAGCTCAATCTCATGCAGATGCATAGTTCCTACGTGGTTACTGATCCGAACAGATAAGTATAATAAGGTTATAGGGAAGCGCGCACCCTCAAAGAAAGGAGGTTACACACCATGAAAAAGCAGACAGAGAAAGACAAACTCACCGCCCTATACGAAAGGCTCTCCCATGACGATGAGCGAGCCGGGGAATCCGTAAGCATTGAGAACCAGAAGCGGATTTTAGAGGACTACGCAAGGAAAAACGGCTTTACCAATATCCGGCACTTTACAGATGACGGAATCCGGGGAACTACGTTCAAGCGTCCGGGGCTTGACGCTATGTTGGACGAAATCCGGGCGGGGAACGTGGCAACGGTTATCATCAAAGACCAGAGCCGAATCGGGCGTGACGTGGTTGAAGTGGGGCTTTTAAAGCGCACCTTTGATGAATACCATGTGCGTTTTATCGCCGCCAATGACAACCTTGACACCGCCAACGGCTTTGATATTATGTCTATCTTCCGTGACGTGATAAACGAGTGGTATGTTGCCGACACCAGCCGCAAAATCAAAGCTGTTTTTAAGTCCAGAATGGAAAAGGGCTTGCGCTGTTCGGGCAGTGTCTGCTATGGCTACCGCGCTTCCAAAGAAGAAAAAGGCGAATGGGTGATTGACGAGGAAGCCGCCGCCATTGTGCGCCGCATCTTCCAGAGCGTCCTTGCCGGGGAAACCATAGCCAGCATAGCAAAGGCACTCCGCGCCGAGAAAATCCCTATCCCGTCCGAGCATTGGAAACGGACAGGGGAGCCAGTCAGGGCGGCAAAATACACAGACCCCTACGCATGGTCAGCGACCACTATCGGCTACATACTGAAACGCCCGGAATACACAGGGCGCAAGGTATTAGGGAAAACCGTATGCGAGAACTACAAGACAAAAAGCAGCCGCAAGACCGCGCCGGAGGAACAGTATATCTTCGAGGGAGCAATCCCCGCCATTGTGGACGTGGAAACATGGCAGACCGTACAGAAGATACGGGAAACCGTGCGCCGCGCACCAAAACGGCAGAACGCCCCTAACCGCTTGACCGGGCTTCTCTACTGCGCCGACTGCGGCTCTAAACTCACACACCGCTATACCCTTGTGCAAGGGAAATGGATTGAGGACGCTTTCATCTGCTCCGGCTACCGCCATTTAATCCATGACTGCACCATGCACCATATCCCCACGGCAAAGGTTGAAGCCGCTATCCTTGCCGTAATCCAGCGGGTAAGCTGGTATGTGCGGCACAATGAAAAAGAGTTTACCGAGCGTGTCCGGGAAGCGTCCGACCAGAACCAAGAAAAGACCGTCAAGGAATGTAAGCAGAAAATCAGTAAGGCACAGAAGCGGCACAAGGAGCTGGACGGGCTTGTGAAAAAGCTGTATGAGGGCAACGCCACAGGCAAGATACCCGACAAACATTTTACCCGGCTTCTTGCCGAATATGACGAGGAACAGACCGGGCTGGAAGCGTCCATAGCGGAATGGCAAAGGCAGATTGAAAGCTGGAACGCCGACAAGCTGAAAACAGACCAGTTTATCCAGCTTGTGAAACGCTATACCGATTTTTCCGAACTCACAACGCCCATGCTCAACGAGTTTATCGAGAAAGTGATTGTGCATGAGGGCGAGGGGCGGGGGAATGACCGCCGCCAGCGGATAGACATTTATTTAAACTTTATCGGCGCATTTGAAGTACCCGCCCATATCGTCACCCCGGCAGAGGTGGAGGAACAACGCCGCCAGCAGGAGGAACAGGCGGCAAAGGAAGCACGGTCAAAGGAGCTTGCAAAGGCGCGGTATGAGAAGCGCAAGGCAGAAAAACGGGCATTTACCGCAAGGAAGAAAGCGGGGCTTCTCACCCCGGAGGAACAGGAAGCCGAGGAAAAGCGGCTTGCACAGAACAGGGAACGGCAAAAGGAATGGCGGGAGAAACGAAAAGCCACAGAGCCGCCCAAGCCGCCTAAGAAGAAATCACTAAAGGAGCTTATGGAGATTGAAAAGACCGGGGCAGAGCTTACGCCGGAGGAAACGGAACGGCTTGCAGAACACCGCCGGAAAAAAGCCGCACAGCATAAGGCGTGGCGCGAAAGGCAGAAAGCCGGACAGCCAAAGACAAGGACGCTCAAAGAGCTTGCCGCCGCCCAAAAAGAGGGGGAAGCCTTAACGCCGGAGGAAGCGGAACGGCTGGAAGCCCACAAGAGCCGGAAAAAGGCAGCAAGGGAAAAGCTGGTACAGCAAGCCGAAAGCGACCCGGCAGCGGCGGCAGAACTGGCAAAGCAGAGGGCGTATGCTTCCGAAGCCACCAAGAAATCCCGACAGAAAATGTATGAGGAAGCCGCCACTGGAAACCCCGAAGCGGTAGAACGCTATGAGAATTACCTTGCCGCAAGGAGGGAAGCATACCACAGGAAAAAACAGGAAGCAGAGAGAACCGCATAGCCGCCCCGTCTGAACATCAAGAGCCGGAAAAGCAAGGGCGCATTGTGGAAATGTGCATAACAGGCTATGGAATCATGGATAACTCTATTCACAGCACATGGAAAAGCAAAGGGCAGCTTTCCCACGTCCTGCAAACAGAGTTACCCACAATTCCATAAGACAGCCAGTTATACACATTACGGCACAATGCCGACTACTACGGAATCCCTCTTTTTCTTTATCTTTTAAAACATATTTTTATTTTACGGAATATAGGTTAGCCCCCATTTTGTCATAGCGTAAAAGACAGGCAATAATGCTGCGCCTTTATCAGTTAGAGAATATTCTACATGGGGAGGAATTTCGTTAAATTGTATTCGTGACACCAACCCGTCTTTTTCCAGTTCGCGCAAAGAAGAAGTGAGCATTGTATTTGTAATGCCGTCAATGTTTTTTCTCAATTCGCCAAAACGTATAGGGGATTTAATACACATTTCGTAAATAATCTGAAATTTCCATTTGCCTTGTAACATGATAATTAAAGATGTTACCGGGCAATTACCAGCTTCGGTGAGAATACCGATTTTAACTTTTTGTGTCCATTCGTCATAAGTTAAATCCTTATCCATACTGAATCGTCCTTTCTTTAGGATATGAATATATCAAATATGTGTTTAACAGTATGGTCTACCATACTATGTAAGAATATTCTGCGTACTTGAAGAACATTTCAAACTAAGTATAATTATCTTATCAGTAAAAGTCAACAAAGGCTCTGCTGTAATTCAAAAATTTTATCAAAGAAAGGATAGTTTTATCATGAAAGAAATTAACATTGAACAGGCAACAGCAGTTACCTCACCAGACCCGCTTATGCTGCTTTGCACAACAAAGGAAGATGGAAGCCTTAATATGGCTCCGGTATCGTTCTTTATGTACTCATCTTATAACCCGCCTATGCTTGCATTTGCAATGGGAAAAGAATCTAATTCCGGCAGTAACATTCGCCGGACAGGAAAAGCGGTTTTTGCTGCTCCGGGTGTCAGCTTAAACAATGCAGTAATGGCATATGGTTCTTTCAGCGGCAACGAGCAGGACAAGCTGAAAGAAACACCGATTGTGTTACAAAATATTGAGGGAAGCAATATTCAAATTCCAGAGGATACACGAGTTGCCTTTGTGGTATCCCTTGCACAAACTATGGAATCCGGCGACCATTACTTGTATCTTTGCAACATTGAGAAAATCGTTGCAGATGAATCAAAAGACGCATTATTTGCATGGGACGGTTATGCGAAAGTTGCTCCGGCACAGGAAAAATAAATTAGTGTAATAAAAAAGTAGACAAATCAATCAACGGAAACAAAAGTTATAAGCACCATTGTGGACAGCCTATTCAATTTTAGGCTGATAATTCAGAGGGGCGATAGCTTAAAATGCTACCGCCCTTTTGGATATTATAGGCAATTAATAAAAATGTATATTTCTGTTTGTTTTATGGAGGTGATTTATCTTGAGCATAATAGAAAAAGAAATTGTTACAAAAGACTTGATTACAAAATCGAATTTACCAGCCAGTGATTATGTAATCAATCCTTATGTTGGCTGCCCTCACGCTTGCAAATACTGCTATGCCCGTTTTATGAAACGATTTACAGGACATACAGAAGAATGGGGAAATTTTATAGATATAAAGCGTTGTGATAAAACAATTAGTGTAAAAAAGCTGTATCAAAAATCTGTATTTATTTCTTCTGTAACGGATTGTTATAATCCTTTTGAAGCAAAATATCAAGTGACAAGAAATGTTTTAAAGCAGCTAAAGAAAGCGGATTGTTTGATTACTATTTCCACAAAGTCTGATTTGATACTAAGAGATATTGACATATTAACAGAGCTGAAAAATTTAGTAGTTGCAATTTCTATTAACACTTTAGATAACGATTTTCAAAGTGATATGGATAACGCCAGCAGCATTACACAGCGGATTACAGCATTAAAGGAATTACATAAACAGGGTATTTATACAGTTTTATTTATGTCACCCATATTTCCGTATATAACAGATTTTAAGAAAATCATTGAAGCAACAGCAGCGTTTGTATGTGAATATTGGTTCGAGAATTTGAATCTTCGTGGGAATTACAAACAGGATATTTTTCAATACGTTTCTGAAAAATACCCACAATATTTAAGTGGTTATAAAGACATATATAACAATAAGAACATGGAATATTGGAAACAATTATCCGATGATATAGCTAGTTATTGCGCTCAAAAAAATATCAAGTATACAAATTATTTTTATCATAGTTTACTTGTTGCAGAAAAAAAGCAGTCAAACGCTAAAGACAATCAGAGGGCGACAATATAAAATTGCCGCCCCTCTGGATTATAAATGCAACCGTAACCCAAGCACCGCCCCATGTGGGAGAAAGGAGGATTTTTCTATGGCTTGTACAGAAGCATACAAAGAACATATCGTGTATTCTTTCAACGCCTTTTGCAAAGTTGTCATACGCTATGCCGCTATCAACGCATGGCGCGACAGGAACAGGCGGCGGCAAAAAGAAATATCCTTTGAATACCTCACAGAAGAAAAGTTCTACCCTCTAAGCACATCAGACGAATTTCTCAAATCACCCTACGAACAATACCCCGTTACGATATGCGGTCAGACAATCATACTCACCAATGGGGAGCTTGCCGCCGCCCTGTTATCATTGCCGGAGAAAAAGAGGGAAATCATTTACCTTTACTTTTTCGGGAATTACACACAGCAGGAAATCGCGGATTTATACGGGCATTGTAAAAGTACGGCATGGCATTACATACACAGTGCGTTACAGATGTTGCAGAAAGAAATGGAGGGATTTTCGCATGGGGAATACTAACCTTGTGCCATATGAAACCATTGTCCGGGCGACCAGCGGAGAGCCGGAAGCCGTGGACGAGGTTTTACGGCATTACAGCAAACGAATCCGCTTTGCCGCCCTTGAAAACGGACACGTCAACACAGACACCGAGGACAGCATAAAACAGCGGCTTATCACCGCCCTGTTCCAGTTCCGCTTTGATTGAAAAGGGCTGCATAACGGGAGGTGGTATTTGTCGGGAAAATAGTCATGCTTACATTCAGCGACACCGAAGAAAAAGCGGTTGAGAAAGCCATAGCCGCCCTTGCCGATATGATACCGCTGGAAGCCATACAGCCGCCCCATTCCCCGGCGCTTATTTTTCCGGGATTGGAAATCAGATTACACCAACGCCGGGTATTAAAAGACGGCACGGACATTTACCTCACCCGTTTAGAATACGGCGCACTCTGTTACCTTGCCGCCAGTCCGGGGAGGGTATTCACAAAGGCGCAAATCTTTGAAGCCGTGTGGAGCATGGAAAGCGAAAGCTGCCAGTCAAACGTGACAAATGTGATATGCAATCTACGGAAAAAGATAGAGCCGGACAGCCGCCGCCCCACCTACATAAAGACCGTTTTAGGCATAGGCTACAAGTTTACTTCCGGGGAATAGCAACAGGATAACCGCCGCTATTGGCGAAGATACGAAACAGGAAATCAAGGAAAAAGGTTTCCTGTTTTTTTGCGCCCATTTTGCTTATTTCCGGCTTTACTGTATGGGAAAATACCGCCGCAAAATTGGCTCAATCCACGCCACGCAAGCCGGGGGAAAACGGCGAAAGCCAGCACAGCGGAATCCGTCAGTTACTAAGAGCAAGATTCTACCACAGTACCAAATTTCGCTAATCGCTCATTTTGTCCTATGGGAATCTTGTTGGGGTTGCCACCCCAAGCCCGCCTTTTTGCGG